>DATEWL010000528.1:0-8167 GCA_035258025.1 Candidatus Acidiferrum sp.
GGGCTGGTTCCCGCCATCATTCAGGACCATCGATCAGGCGAGGTCCTCATGCTTGGCTTTATGAACTCCGTCTCGTTGGCTGAAACCCAGCGCTCCGGCGAGGTGATATTCTTCAGCCGCTCGCGGAATGAACTTTGGAAAAAAGGCGAATCGAGCGGGCATGTGCTCAAGGTCCGCGAAGTCCGCGTCGATTGCGACGCCGATGCGCTGCTCGTGCGCGTCGAAGCAGTCGGTCCTGGCGTCTGCCACGAAGGCTATCGCAGCTGCTTCTTCCGCAAAGTGGAAACTGATGGCGCGGCAACAATCATCGAAGAGCGCACGTTTGTGCCAGAAACTGTCTACGGCCAAGAGAAGCAGGAGAAAAAAACATGAGCTGTCTGAAACTAGGCATCCCCAAAGGCAGCTTGCAGGACGCGACGCTGGAGCTCTTTGCTCGCGCCGGGTGGAGGATCACGCTCAGCTCGCGCAGTTACGTGCCCACCATCGACGATCCTGAAATCGAATGCCTCATGGTTCGCGCGCAGGAAATGGCTCGCTACGTCGAAACCGGAGCGCTCGACGCCGGAATCACCGGCCACGACTGGGTCGTTGAAACCGGGGCAGCCGTGGACGAACTTTCTGAGCTCGTTTACGCAAAACAGCGGCTGGCACGCGTACGCTGGGTCCTAGCCGTTCCCGAGGACTCCGCGATGCGTGGGATCCGCGATCTGGAAGGCAAAACCATCGCCACTGAAGTCGTACAGATCACGAAAAAATACTTGGAGCGGCACGACGTGAAAGCTCGTGTCGAATTTTCCTGGGGCGCCACCGAAGTCAAAGTTCCGCAGCTCGCTGACGCAATCGTCGAGGTCACTGAGACGGGTTCATCGTTGCGCGCCAATCGCCTACGTATCGTGGACACTGTTCTTGAATCCGCCACCGTTTTCATCATGAATCGCTCGGCGGCCGCCGAACCGTGGAAGCGCGAGAAAGCCGAAAACCTGATCCTCATGCTACAAGGGGCGATTGCCGCGGCCGGCAAGGTGGGTTTGCTGCTCAACGTTCACCGGGACGATCTCGCCGCCGTTCTGGCGGTTTTGCCAGCTCTCAAGAAGCCTACGATTTCCGCTCTAAGCGATCCGGATTGGGTCGCCATCAACACCATCGTCGAAGAAGCCGTGGTGCGACAGATTTTGCCCAAGCTGAAGGCCGCGAAGGCCCAAGGCATCGTCGAATATCCCTTGAACAAGATCGTACTCTAATGCGCATCCTGAAACTCACCTCCACCGTAGAAAAAAGTCTCCTCCGCGTTCGCCGCGAGCGCGACCTAGAAGCCGAACGCATTGCCGCAAACATCATCGGCGACGTTCGCAAGCGTGGCGATGCGGCGCTCTCGGCATGGGCAAAAAAACTCGATGGAGTCGACCTCGACCGCGGCGTCTGGGTCTCTCAACACGAAACCAACGCTGCGCGCAAGCAAGTGAGCATGGATTTTATCCGTGCTATCCGCCACGCAGAAAAAAACATTCGCAGCGTCGCTGAAAAACAACTGCCGCGTGACTGGTCTCTTACAGTCGAGTCTGGCGTGACCATTTCTCAGCTCGTGCGTCCAATCGACGCCATCGGCTGCTACATTCCGGGCGGACGTTTCGCTCTGGTTTCAACTTTGCTGATGACGGTCGTCCCCGCGCAGGTCGCTGCCGTGAATCGCATTACGGTCGTTTGTCCCAATCCGAATCCAGAACTCCTTGCCGCAGCAAGTTTACTTGGCATAACGCAAGTTGCCCGCATCGGCGGCGCGCAAGCGATCGCCGCCCTCGCCTACAGCACAAACAGTGTTCCCCGCGTAGACAAGATTTTCGGGCCCGGCAACCGTTTTGTCACCGCGGCGAAACAGCTCGTCAGCAGCGATTGCGCCATTGACCTTCCCGCAGGCCCGACCGAAGCTATCGTTCTTGCAGCGAACGGCAATCCGAAATGGATCGCGGCTGATCTAGTCGCGCAAGCAGAGCATGCACCGGATGCGGGAAGTTTTCTGGTAACGCCATCCTTAAAGGTGGCGCGCGCTGTCCAGAAGGAAGTCCAATTGCAATTAACAAATCTTCCGTTGAACAATCCCGCTCACGCATCCATGCGCAAGACGGGAGCAATCCTGCTCGCGTCGTCTCTGGAAGCCGCTTGCGTTTTCTCTAATCGCTTCGCGCCGGAACATTTGAGCCTTCCACACAATCCAGACGCGTTGCTTAGGAAGATCACCGCCGCAGGCACAATTTTCCTCGGCCCTTGGGGGGCGCAACCACTGGGCGACTACATTAGCGGCAGCAACCACGTTCTGCCTACGGGCGGCTGGGCCCGCGTGCGCGGCGGTCTGTCTGCCTCCGATTTTGTAAAGTGCATCAGCGTTCAAACTATCCGACGCAACGGATTCAAACGTCTCGCTAACGACGCGGTAAAATTGGCCCGCGCCGAAGGCTTGCTCGCACACGGCAACGCCATCGAGGTGCGCCGATGAGGGTTCGCAAATGAAACCGCAACTCCCCGTTCGCCAGGCCATTCTTGATCGCCGCACCTACGAACCGCCAGGTGAGGGCAGAGCCGACAAACTTCGGCTCGACTTCAACGAAAACACTGCCGGCTGCTCGCCGGCTGTCCAGCGAGCTTTGGCGAAACTCACGCCTAAACTCCTCTCGATGTATCCCGAATATGAGCGCGGCACTCGCCGGCTCGCGCGTCACTTTCAAGTGGCGCCCGAAGAACTTCTACTCACCAACGGCGGTGATGATGCGCTTCGGCTTTTCTTTGACGCGTTTGTCGATGCGGGCACCAGTGCGGTTATCTGCGAACCGACTTTCCCGATGTATCGCTACTGGGGAGAAGTCGCTGGGGCAAAAATCGAAGTGAAGCGCTACGGACCGACGATGGAGTTCCCCCTCGACGGAGTGCTGCAGGCTCTCACTCTGCGCCCGCGCGTCTTATTCGTCTGCAATCCCAACAATCCAACTGGCACGCTGCTCGAAAAATCCGTCATCGAAACAATCTTGAAAGCTGCCACCCACACAGCCGTCGTGGTCGACGAAGCCTACGCCGAGTTTTCCGGCGTTACCGTCGTGCCGTGGATCAACCAATACCCGCAACTTTTCGTTGCGCGAACTTTTTCCAAAGCCGCAGGACTCGCCGGCTTACGACTCGGCGCGGTCATTGCCTGCGCGGAATCGCTCGCGGTCCTTTGGCGCGCCACGGCACCCTTCCCCGTCAACGTAGCCGCGCTGGCCGCCGCGGAGGCCGCCGTTGGCGATTCCAGAACGATGAAGCTCTATATCAAAAACATCCTGCGCACCCGCGCGTGGTTCGAAAAAGAACTTCACAAACTCAGTGTGAGAACCTATCCGAGCGCCGGTAATTTCCTCCTCGCCGACTTCGGTCCAAGCGGCTCCGAAATGTGCGCGCAACTCCTAAAAAAAGGTGTGCTTCTCCGCGATCGCGCAAAAGACATCGGCCCCGGCATCGTTCGCGTCTCCATCGGCACACAAAAAGAAATGGAACGCTTGCTGAAACTTATCAAGCGCTACCGGTGATCGTATGACACGCATCGCCAACATCCATCGGAAGACAAACGAAACCGACATCCGGCTCAAGCTGAATCTCGACGGCCGAGGAAAATCTCGCGTGGCAACGGGCATTCGTTTTTTCGACCACATGCTTGATCTCGTGGCGCGTCACGGAGCTTTCGACCTGGAAATCAGCGCGAAGGGCGACCTCGATGTCGATCAGCATCACACTGTCGAGGACGTTGCCATCGCACTGGGAGAAGCTGTCGTGAAAGCGCTCGGCTCAAAACGCGGCATCCTGCGCGCTGGATATTTCCTGATGCCCATGGACGAAACGCTCGCTGCAGCAGCCGTCGATCTCGGCGGCAGACCATATTGCGTCATCAACGCGAAAATCTCCTCCAAAAGGGTAGGCGATTTCCAAACCGAACTGACGGAAGATTTTTTTCAAGGCTTCGCGCAAGCCGCGCGCGCTAATGTACATTTGCGCGCGCTCTACGGCCGCTCGTCGCATCATCAAGTCGAAGCCATATTCAAAGCGTTCGCGCGCGCGCTGCGTTTTGCCGTCTCGCGTGACAAGCGGCTTCGCAGCGTTCTTCCGAGCACGAAAGGCCTTCTATGAAGGTTACGCTCATCGATTACGGCGCGGGCAATGTGACCAGCGTCGAGCGCGCGCTGCAACGGCTCGGTACGGCAAGCGAGCGGTCCCAATCGCCGGAGTGCGTTGCCAAAGCCGAAGCGCTCCTTCTCCCGGGTGTTGGCCACTACGCCGCACTGATTCGGGCCCTGGACGAACGCGCGCTTCGTGCGCCTTTACTCGATGCGATCCAACGTGGCATTCCTTTTCTTGGTGTCTGCTTGGGCCTGCAGGCGCTCTATGAAACCAGCGAAGAGGCACCTGAACTTACGGGCCTGAAACTCTTTCCGACTTCGGTTCGTTCCTTACCCGCCATCGTCAAGCTTCCCCACATGGGCTGGAATCAGCTCAAGCTCACTCGCACCTCGCGCCTGCTGGAAGGCATTCCCACAGATGCGTATTTTTATTTCGCGCACACCTTCGCCGCCACAGACGCCAATGAGGAGGCAGTGGCTCTGTGCAGCCACGGCGCGGAATTCGCCGCCGTCATCGAAAAACAAAATATCTTCGCGGTCCAGTTTCACCCGGAGAAGAGTGCCTATGCGGGCGCGCGCGTCCTCCAAAACTTTTTAGCGGTCTGCGAAGGTCACTGACGATGTCCAAACAATTGTCATTCGGAGCAAAGCGAGGAATCACCTTTTACCGGGGAACCCGAGAACACTCATGAGCCTCGCTCATCGCATCATTCCGTGCCTCGACACCGACGGCGAGCGCGTCGTTAAAGGCGTGAACTTCGTGGGGTTGCGTGATGCGGGCGATCCCGTTGCTCTTGCTGCGCGCTACAACGCGGAGGGCGCGGATGAGCTTGTTGTGCTTGATATCGCCGCGTCCCGAGACCGGCGTCCCACATTTCTCGAAACGATCAGAAGCGTTGCGGCGGAACTGGCGATTCCGCTTACGGCGGGCGGAGGCATTCGGACGCTGGACGACGCTCGCTCCGTAGTCCGCGCCGGCGCTGACAAAGTGACCGTCAACACTGCCGCTGTCGCTCGACCTGAACTCATCTCGGAACTCTCTCGCGAATTCGGCTCTCAGGCCGTCGTCCTCGCCATCGACGCAAAGCTTGCCAACGATCATTGGGATGTCATGGTGCGGGGCGGCCGCGACTCTGCCAATCGCGACGCTCTCGTGTGGGCGCAACAAGGCGTCGAACTCGGCGCAGGCGAAATTCTGCTCACTTCCGTTGATCGCGACGGCACGCAACTCGGTTTTGATACGCCTCTTACCTCGGCCATTTCGCGCACCGTTTCTGTTCCTGTGATCGCCTCCGGCGGCGCAAAACTTCCGGAACATTTCGCGGAGATCTTTTCGGAAGGAGCAGCTGACGCGGCCCTCGCTGCTTCCATCTTCCACGACAATGCGCAATCCATCCGCGAGCTCAAGCAGTATCTGGCGGCGCGCAACATCGAGGTCCGTTTGCCGTGCTGATTCCCTGCATCGATCTCCAAGGCGGCCAAGCCGTCCAGCTAGTCCACGGCCGCAAACGCGAACTCGCCGTTGCCGATGTGTTCGGCCTACTCAAAAGATTCAGATCCTATCCCTGGCTGCATCTCATCGACCTGGACGCCGCGCTCGGAACCGGCGACAACAATGCGCTGGCCCGCGAACTCTGTCTCGAAGCACGCAAACGTTTCAAATTCAAAGTCCGGATCGGCGGCGGCATTCGAACCGTCGCGCGTGCCGAGGGAATTGCCAAGTGGGGCGCGGACCAAATCATTATGGGCAGCGCCGCGTTTCGCAGAGGGAAAGTCAACACCCGGTTTCTCCAACAACTTACAAAAAAACTGTTACCCATTCGAATCGTCATCGCCCTAGACACCGCAAGGGGCCGCATCACAATCAACGGCTGGCGGTGCAAACTCGCTTTGCGTCCAGAAAATGTAATGTCCCAACTCGAACCATTTTGCGCCGCCTTTCTCTGCACCGACGTCGACCGCGAGGGCACCATGACCGGCGCCAATCTCGACTGGTTCCGTAAACTCCGCGGCGGCACCAAGCACCCCATCATTGCCGCAGGCGGAATCAAATCGCGCCGCGAAATCAACGCCCTCGAAAAAATCGGCATGGACGCGGCCGTTGGCATGGCCGTCTACAAAAACTGTCTCAGCTGAATCCGCTAGCTGCGCGTTTCCCATGACAGACTTCTATGTCTTTTTTCTTCTCTGTGCCCTCTGTGACCTCTGTGTTAAACAAACCTGCAGCCCCGCGGAACAAGCAATTAGTCCGTTGCGCCAAATCCAAGTTGAGATACGATACCCAGCCATGCGAAAAACAATCGTCCTTTCGTTCGTTCTTCTAGTTCTTATGTGCGCGGCTCGTGCGCAGGAAACATCGAGCGATTCCCTGCCCTTCACCATCAAGCCGCTTGGCGGCAACGTTTTCGCCGCAATCGCCAAACCTAAAGGCCCCGCGGGCTCCAACGCCGGCTTCATCATTGGCGACGACGGTGTGGCCGTCATTGACACTTTTCAAGACGCGGCCGCCGCGAAACAACTTCTTACCGAAATCCAGAAGCTCACCAAGCTTCCCGTCAAGTTCGTCGTCAACACGCACTATCACCTCGACCACGTCACCGGCAATGCCGTCTTCGCGCAAGCCGGCGCGGTCATCATCGCGAACAAAAATGTCCGTACCTGGATTCACACAGAAAACCTGAAATTCTTCGGAGCGGGTATCAAGCCGGAGCAAAAAGCGTGGGTCGATGGCCTCTTCGCGCCCAACCTGGTCTACGATTCGGCGCTCGAACTATTTCTCGGCTCGCGTCGCGTTCTGGTTCGCTACTTCCCCGGCCACACGGGCGGCGATTCCGTAGTCGGCGTGCCCGATGCGAACGTCTATTTCTGCGGCGATCTCTTCTGGAGGAAAACGCTGCCCAATCTCATCGACGGCAGCACCGACAAGTGGCACGACACCGACGCAAAGCTCGCCGCGGAAGGCCCGAAGGCAGCGTTCGTCTCCGGTCACGGCGACGTCGGCACCGCGGAAGACGTGCTGGAGTTCGCCCGCTATCTCGGCGAACTGCGCGCCATGGTCAAGGGAGCCATCGATAGTGGATTGGCGGGTGACGCGCTAATGAACGGGGTGCTCCCGCAGCTTCAGGAGAAGTACGGCAGCTGGGATTTCTTTGATCACTTCGCCAAGCGGAACATCACTGACATGGAGAAAGAACTGCGCGGCGAGAAGAAGATTCCCCAGACCGCCCCTTGATAAGCAAGAGACCGGTTCGGCAGAGTTTTGCAGAAAGGTTCGAACGTTTCCTGAAAATCGTTTTTTGCAGCTATCGCAAGTAGGCGTCGGTGATGTACTGCTGCACCATGCGCTGCGTGTTGAAGAACGAACCATTGATGGCGATGGCGTGCTGCATGATTTGGATATACAGCCTCGGCTCTTTGTAAAACATCGGAAGAATCACGTTCTCTAACTTCCAGTAGAGCGATTCCGCTTCCTTGCTGTTGTCCGTGGTGACGTCCGCCGGGTCCATGGAACGCCGAGGCTCGCCAATCGACCATCCGGTGACGCCTTCGATATGCCCTTCCACCCACCAGCCGTCGAGAATGCTTAGGCTGGGAACTCCGTTGAGCGCCGATTTCATGCCGCTGGTGCCGGAGGCCTCAAGAGGAAATTGCGGCGTATTTAGCCAAAGATCCACGCCAGAGGTGATTTTGCCGCCAAGGTCGAGATTGTATTCGTCGAGGAAAACAACAGGAACAGCTTTGCGCAGAGCCTTCTTCGCTTGGAAGATGCGCCGGATAATATCCTTGCCTCCGCCGTCGTTGGGATGCGCTTTGCCCGCATAGATGATCTGAAAATGTCCCGCGTTCTTGGCGATCTGGCGCAAGCGGTCCAGGTCAGAAAGGATCAGGTCCGCGCGCTTGTATCCTGTCGCGCGACGAGCAAAACCAATCGTGAAAACTTCTTCGTCCAGACTGAGGCCGGTTTTTTCGCGCACGGTTTCCAGAAGTTCATGCTTGGCGATTAGATGCGCTGACCAGACTTCTTCGGG
>DATEWL010000529.1:0-3097 GCA_035258025.1 Candidatus Acidiferrum sp.
ATCGAGGAAGCTGTCAACGAGTGGTTGTAGAACTCTCCACTCGTTGACAGCTTTTTGTTTGCGGTTACGTGGAGTGGAATCCCGCCTTTTGCATGGCGGATTGCGCTTCGGGATTTTTCATAAACGTGTCCCACACGAAACCGGTGCGGTGATTTTCCGCCATAAGCATTGTGATACCCAGGTCTATGCCGAGCACATCCTGGTCGTACCACCCGTCGAGAGGATTGAACGCGTCCACGAAGCCGTATCGGGCCCAGGCTTTTTGCCCCCAGGGGCCGCGGATATTCCGAAGAACGCGCATGCAATCGTCGAAGAGAAAAGCCAGCGAGCCGCCCGTTGCGCACGGAACGATGCTGCCATCGATCGGCCCTTGCGGCGGCGGGCCGCCCCACGCCGTGTAGCCTTTCTCGTAGTCGGACGCACTTATGCCCCACAGGTCTTCGCTGTAGTCTGGAAATTTTTCATGGAGCGAAAGGCAGAAGAGTTTGTGCGCCTTCGTAGCCTTGACCGAGTTCTCGAAATAGTTGGTGTAAGCGTCGCGCTTGTTGCGGAAGTCGTACCACGCTTGCGAATACTGATGCGTGAAGATCGGATCGTTTCCGGAAATATATTCAATCCCTTGGTACTTGATCACCGGGCGCGTCCAGGCTTTCCAGGTCTCCGGGGATAATGGGTGTGTCGGAGAGCCGATGCCCAGCAAATAAATCATCATCAATTCGCAATAATGCTCCCAGCGGGCATCGAGAAAGCCCGATTCGGGATGCCAGCCCATCGAGAGCGTCGTGCCGCCATTGAGCATCCACGGCCAGTCGACGCGTTCGTATATTTTTGTCGCGAGGTCCTTGATTTCCTGATCGGCAAAATATTGCCGGGCCGTGAGCACGCCGCAAAGAAGCAGCGCCGTATCAATGGACGACAGTTCGCACTTCTCCCAGCGCTGCCCGGTCTCCATGTGAATGAAGTGGTAGTAGAAACCGTGTTCGTGCTGGAGGTCGTTGGCGAGAAAGCGGAGCGTGTTGCGGACGCGCGCGAGGATCTCCCCGCTCGCCCCAAAACCGCGATGGTCGCCAATACACAGGCTCGTAAGGCCGAACCCGGTGGCTGCAATGCTGGAGAAGTCGCGAGTGTCGTTCCCATTCGCGAGAGCGCGGTCTTTCACCTGCCCAGTTTTTGCGCTCGCTTCAAACCAGAAAAAGTCGAAGCTCGTGCGCTGGATTTCATCCAACAGTTTGTCGTCGCTCCCCTGATACGGCGCACCATGGGGCTTGACGAAAGTCTTTTGCGCATTGGCTCGGCTGGTTAATAGCGGGGCGAAGGAAGAAGAAAGGAGGCCCAAACCGCAAAGCCGCATCATTTCTCTACGGTCGTACAAGGAATGTTTCTCCATTTCCTGAGTGGATTCTAGCTTCTACTTTGTAATTTCGAGCGTGGCCTCGGAACCATGCGCCGAATCCGGACTGATCCAAATCTTTACGCGAGCCGGTTCGACGACATATTTATTCTGATCGTCCCAAAGCGCAAAGGCTTCCGGCCCCAAATGGAAGCTGACATGCTGTGTTTCTCCCGCCGCCAGTTTGACGTGTTGGAAAGCCTTGAGCGCGCGAATCGGCTGTGAGGTGCTCGTGCCTTCCAGGCGAACATACAGCTGAACCGTTTCCTCGCTCGGGCGTGTGCCGGTATTGGTGATGTCTGCGCTGGCAGTTAGATCGGGATTTGACGAATGCTTTGCATCACGAAGGCCGTCGTTCAAAGTTTTGACGCTCAGTCGAGCCGTGCTCGTCTGCGTCGGGCCATAGCTAATATTCGTATAGGTGAGTCCATACCCAAAAGGAAACTGGGGGCTGTTCTGTTCGTCGATATAGCGCGAGACGTACTTGTCCGCGGCACCCGAAGGTGGTTTGGTGAGATCCGCGTTTCCCGCTGGGCGTCCCGTATTTAGGGCGTTGTAATAGAGCGGTTCTTGACCGACGCTGCGCGGCCAAGTTACCGGGAGCTTTCCGCTTGGATTTGATTCTCCGAAGAGTGTGCGCACCAGAGCAGGCCCCGCTTGCACTCCCGGGAACCACGCGGCAAGAACGGCAGGGACGTGCTCGAAGGCCCAGGGAAGTGTGAGCGGGCGCCCGCTGAACAATACAAGGACGACAGGTTTTTCAGTGGCGGCAATCGTCTCCAACAGTTGCTGTTGGCGGCCCGGCAATCCGAGGTGCGCACGCGAGGCGGCTTCCCCGGTCATCTCCGAAGCATTTTCACCCAGCGCAAGAATCACGGTGTCCGAGTCCTGCGCGGCCTTGACGGCTTCGGCGAACTGTTCGTCCGATGCTTTGGTGATGTCGCTGCCCTTCGCAAAGCGCACATGATCTGCGCCCAGCTTTTGGATCAGCGCTGCGCGCAGCGTGACGGCGTCCTCGGGGCGGCCTTGCGCCGACCACGAGCCGAGCATGACCGCGGCATCATCTGCCAGCGGGCCGATCAGCGCGACATTCTTTAAATCGTTAGAAAGAGGAAGTAGCGGCGATCCGCCGGCTGTCGGCGAATTCTTCAACAGGACAAACGAACGCTCCGCAGCGGCGCGCGCGAGCGACACGCTCTCCGGCTGAAGCATCGCGCCTGCTTCCTGCTTTTCGTCCACATAAGGATGTTCGAACAATCCTAAGGCAAACTTGACGTGCAGAACGTGGCGAACCGCTTCGTTTACATCTGCTTCCGGCACTTGGCCGGAGCGTACAAGATTCGCCAGATGGTCATGGTAAAAACTACTGACCATATCCATTTCCACGCCGGCTAGAAAGGCTTTTCGCGCGGCGGTCGCGGGATCATTCGCGATGCCGTGGGAAATCAGTTCGGCGATGGAGGTCCAGTCACTGTCGACGAGTCCTTGGAATCCCCATTCCTTTCGCAAGATTTGTTTGATGGTGAAGGGATTTGCCGAGGTGGGAACTCCGTTCAGGGAATCGAACGCGGTCATGATGGTGGCAGCCCCGGCCTCGACGGCCGCGTGAAAGGGAGGCAAGTAGAATTCTCGAAGGGTATGCTCGGAAATCTCCACCGAGTTGTAATCGCGGCCGCCTTCGGCGGCTCCATAGCCCACATAATGTTT
>DATEWL010000530.1:0-2653 GCA_035258025.1 Candidatus Acidiferrum sp.
CGATGGTGAAGGGGAGCCACCCGGTTTCGGCGCTTGCGGAATTGGTTCAGCTGCTGCGTCAAGCAGCAGAGAGCGTCTCCATTTCCACAGCGGGCTTACAAGCACGTCCAGCAACGCGCTGCCCAAAAGGACCGAAGAAGAACCGAGGAAACGGCGGCGGAGGAGATTCTTCATCGACTCGTTACCCTTGGCGATATTTTGGGGAACGAGCGCGGCACGATGCCCGTGCCTTCTTTTACCGCAATGATTCGATCGGCAGGAAGATTCGTCAGCTTGTCCACCTGCCCGCTGGGCCAAGTAACTTCCAGAGATTCAATTTTCGTGCGTTTGCCGAGGCCAAAGAAAATCCTCGGATCGCTGGCCGACATATAGCTCATGCCGCCTTTGGATTGCTCGACGTGTACGAATCCCTCTGAGGTGAGCTTGAGCGAAGCGCCGATTCCATCGCGATTCGAACGCGTGCCAATGAGCAGAACTTCCAGCCAGTGATTTTGGTTGCCGCCATCGTTGCGGAGCAGTTCGGGATAATCGTCGCGGACGTTGACCGCGATATCGATGTCGCCGTCGTTGTCAAAGTCGGCGGTAGCGAGGCCGCGGCCGGCGATGGGGCGCGAGAAGTCAGGGCCGAGGGCATTGTCGGAAACTTTTTCGAACTGGCCCTTTCCCAAATTGTGAAACATCAGCAAAGGCTCTTTGTAACTGACTTCACCGTGGTAGAGCGATACGTTGTCCAGCATGGCGCCGTTCAATTGCACGATATCATTCCAGCCGTCGTTGTCGTAGTCGAGGAACTTCATAGATACGCCGCTCAGATGGACGGCCTTGTTGCCGATCCCTGAGCGATACGTGTAGTCGTCGAATGTTCCATCGTGATTGTTGTGGTAGAGACGATTCAATTCGAAATCTAGGTGGGTGATGTAGACGTCCAGCCAGCCGTCGCCGTCCACGTCCGCGGCATCAATGCCCATACCTGCTTCGTAACGCCCATCCTCGCTGGCTGCCAAACCGGAAACGAGTGAGACATCTTGAAAAGTTCCGTCATGTTTGTTGAGGAAGAGAAAATTGGGCCATGTGTCGTTGGCGATGGCGATGTCTGGCCAGCCGTCGCCGTTGAAATCTGCGAGGACCACCCCCATGCCTTTCGATTCAGGTTTGCCTACGCCGGATGCATCGCTCACGTCGGTAAAAGTGCCATTGTGATTGTTGTGATAGAGCTTGGTTTTCTGTCCCTTATAGTTATTCGGATTGCAGTACGAGCGATAGCCGGGGCGGCGTTCGCCGCACCACAGATTCGTTTTTGGCGTCCATTCGATGTAATTGGTGACAACGAGATCAAGCCAGCCATCCTTATCGTAGTCAAACCATCCGGCGCTGGTGGACCATCCGCCTTCATCGACGACGCCGGCTTTTGCGGTGACATCGGTGAAAGTTCCATCACCGTTGTTGTGGTAGAGAATCGCGCGGCCATAGCCGGTGACGTAGATATCGGGGTAGCCGTCATTGTCGTAGTCTCCGACGGCGACACCCTGTCCGTAATGTCCCATGCCACCGAGGCCAGCTTTCTCGGTGACGTCAGTAAACGTGCCGTCGCCATTGTTGCGGTAAAGAGCGGAACGCAAGGGATGCGCGGGTTTGTAAGCATCGGTTTCGCCGGATTGCACGAAGAAGAGATCCATCAGGCCGTCCTGGTTGTAGTCAAGCCAAGCTACGCCGGTGCCCATTGTCTCCAAATAATATTTTTCTTCGGTTTGCGTGGAGTCTTGCAGAAAAGTGATTCCAGCTTCTTTGCGAACGTCGGTGTAGCGGACGGTTATACGAGAGTCTTGCGAATTCGTATTTGGAGCTTGCCCCGCGAGAGCCTTTTGATGAAAGACAATGCCAACTGCCGCGCTCAGCGCCACGATGGCGCCGCACATGCTCACAAGAACCCGTCGCCTGTGTGTCTCCGGTTTTTTCCCCATCCCAAGGTTATCTCGACGGTTTCCCTTCCATCAGCAGCGCGGCCATAAAGCTCGCAGCGTTTTCATCTCAACATTTTCAAATGTCAGAGCTCTTCACGCATTCTAGCTCCGGCCATTTGCGCGTTCAACCGCGAGTTCCCGCAAGCGATCTCAAAGCGTCCGATCGGCCAGCGAGAGCGCCAGCTGGAATAACTGCAACCTGGCAGCCATCGGCATAGGTTCGCGAATCGTGGAGGGCACGTCCGGCGCCCGCGACAACGCTTCTTCGATGCGATTTATGTCCAAGCCACCGGCGGCATTACTACCCTTGAAACGATTCAACACTTCCCGGGCCTTGGTGATTTCTCCCGTTTGAAAATAAAAAAAGCCCAGCGTCGAATAACTGCCAGGCCATTCTGGGAGCAGATCCACCGCGCGTTCGAAATTCTCTTCGGCTTGCGGAGTCTTGCCCTCTAACACGGAAACAATTCCCAACCCCCAATAGATTTTTCCGGAGCCAGGAGTTCGCGTGAGACCTTTCCGCAAGGTCTCTTCGGCGCCGCTGGCATTATTCTCGCGCAGTTCCACCAGAGCCAGGGATAGGTAATACTGATCGTTGTCCGGGTTCCGCATGATTGCATCGCGGAAAATCTCCGAAGCCCGGGTGGTATTGCCAAGATGTGCGTAAATATCCCCAAGCAATGCCAGGAAGG
>DATEWL010000531.1:0-7984 GCA_035258025.1 Candidatus Acidiferrum sp.
CAAAATATTGACCTGATGATTCCGCTCGGCACGCTCACCGTCGTAACTGGCGTCAGTGGGTCAGGCAAATCCACGCTCGTTCACGATGTGCTCTATCGCGCGCTCGCCGCAAAACGCACCGGCGGCAGCGTCAAAGAATTCTGTGACCGTTTGGAGGGCGACGCGAACATCCGCGAAGTCGTTATCGTCGACCAATCACCCATCGGCCGAACACCGCGTTCGAATCCCGCCACGTATCTCAAAGCATTCGATGCCATCCGCGAAGTCTTCGCGGCCACGCCTGACGCCAAACGCCGCGGCTTCACCGCCGGCCACTTTTCCTTCAACGTACCCGGCGGGCGCTGTGAAACTTGCCAGGGCGATGGAACCGTCACGGTTGAAATGCAATTTCTGGCTGACGTCGAGTTGGTCTGCGAAGAATGCCGCGGCACGCGCTTCAAAACCAGCGTCCTCGACGTCCGCTATCGCGGCAAAAATGTTCACGAAGTCCTGCAACTCACCGCTCGCGAAGCCCTCGCTTTCTTCACCGGCGTTCCCAAAGTCGTCTCCAAGCTTCGCATCCTGAATGAAATCGGCCTCGGCTACCTGCGCCTCGGCCAGTCCGCCACGACGCTTTCCGGCGGCGAAGCCCAGCGCCTGAAACTCGCCGCACATCTCGCCCGAACCGAAAACCAAGGCATCCTCTATATCCTCGACGAACCCACTACCGGGCTCCATTTCGACGACATCGCCAAACTTCTCTCCGCCTTCCGCAAACTCCTGGAATCCGGCGCTTCTCTCCTCGTCATCGAGCACAATCTAGACGTAATCAAGTCAGCCGACTGGCTGATCGATCTCGGGCCCGAAGGAGGCGACCAAGGCGGCAAAATTATCGCCACCGGCACGCCTGAACAAGTTGCCCGCAATCAAAATTCTCAAACCGGACGATTCTTGGCCCGCGTGCTCAATGGAAATGGGCAGGCAAAGCGCCCAGCCAACGGCGCATCCAAGTCCACGATGCCTTCAGGTACAATCGCCAATGGCGCAGGCAATCCTCCGCCCGAACAATGATTCTCCCAAGTTTCGCTAGTCGCATAGCAATTGCGATCCTAATCGTAGGGGCACGGCATGCCGTGCCCGTCTTTGCCGGTGCCTCAACTTTCTCGTTCCAATCCTCAATCCAACAAAAATCCACCCCATCCCAAACCCGCACACAGAAGTTAGCCAATCCTCTAAACGATCTTCTCGAGGAAGCTCAACACGACATCGATACCAACCAATTCGAAGCCGCACTCATCCCTCTGCAAAAATTCCTGGCCGAAAAACCCGACATCGCCTGGGCCCACTTCCAACTCGCCTACGCCTACACTGCGCTCAAACGCCCCGACGAAGCCCGCGCCGAATACGAACGCGCCACCACGCTAGACACAAAAATGTCTGAAGCGTTCCTGAATCTAGGCATTCTCCTATCCGAAAAAGATCCCGCCGCCGCCATCGCGCCTCTCCGCAGAGCCGTCGATCTTCTCCCCGCCCAAAGCCGCCCGCGCTTCCTTCTCGGCCACGCGCTCGAGCGCTCCGGCGATATTCCTGCCGCCATCGAATCCTATGAAGCTGCGTTACGTCTCGACCCTCGCGACGCAGAAACGATTATTCACCTCGGCAATCTCTACATTGGCCTCAAGCGCTATTCTGACGCCGAGACAAAATTTCGGGCCGCGCTGGAACTTGAACCCCAATCCCCGCAAGCACTTCTCGGCCTCGCGCAATCGCTCGACGCGCAAAAAAAACCTGAAGCTGCCGCTGCTTATCGCGACTATCTCGCCGTACAACCGAATACTCCGGGCGCGGAGTCTCGCGCGATCCATCTTCTCATCGAGCAAAAACAATATGACGCGGCTCTCGCGGAACTCGATCGCGCCGACGCTGGCAAGCCTCCCACGCTCGATTCGCTGCGTTCCCGTGCCGACATTCAGATTGCCCAGAAAAAATGGGACGATTCCATCGTCACCCTTCGCAAAGCCATCGCGCTCACTCCCAACGACGCCGAACTTCACGGTGGGCTCGGACGCGTCTATCTTCAAAAGCGCGATTTCACCTCTGCCGAAAAGGAACTAAAGGCCGCGCTGCAGCTCGACAAAGATAATCTCGTCTATTGGAAAGACCTCAGAACCACGTACTACCTCGGGGGAAACTTTTCAGCTACTCTCGCCATGCAGGACTTGATCGCTAAGGTAGAAACACCTGGAGCCGGCGAATGGTTTATCCGCGCTCTCTGCTACGATAAACTGAACCAGCCGAAGCCTGCGCTCGAAGCCTACGAAAAGTTTCTCGAGCTCGACCAGGACAAGAATCCCGACCAGGTCTGGCAAGCGCAGCAGCGCAGCAAGGTCTTGCGCCGCATGCTGGATCAGAAAAGGTAATCGCATGGGGCCCCGCGAGGCGCGACGCCTAGCTTTGTCGATCCTGTTGGCCGCGTTATGCGGCGTGGCAGGTGCCGCGGACAAGCTGAGCGAGCTTCAGGCGCGCTTCGACAGCGAAACGAATGGAGTGCACAAGGCGAAAATGCTGCAAAAGCTTGGGGACGCGCAATTCGAGGAGGCCAGCCGCGCGGAGAAGGCCGGTGATTACTCCACTGTTGACCTGATCCTGGAGAAATACAGAGACAACGTGCGCGCCGCATCACAAGTTTTGGAAAAGGAAAATCCGGATGGCGAACGTCATCCGGGGGGCTACAAGCAGCTCGAAATGCACGTCCAAAAGGGTTTGCGCCAAGTGGACGAGATTCTGCTCCTTGCGCCCGCCGAATATAAACCTCCTCTGCTGCTTGTTCGAACCGATCTTCTGACCTTCGACGACGAATTGCTCAGGTTTCTCTTTCCGAGGAAACACGAGAACAAACCGCCGGCGCCCGCGGCTCCCGCAGCCGCTCCCCCCAATCCGGAAGTGCACTCATGAAACTTCGTCTCTGTATTCTGTTTCTGTCCGTTGGCTTCTTTCACGGCGCCACGGGCGCCCACCCTGGAGCCCAGACCCAGAAAGATTATCTGTCCTCCATCGAGGCCGACAAAATCCGCGAAGCCGAAACGCCCAACGAGCGCATCACGCTTTTTCTGTCTTTCGCGGATGACCGCATCAAGAAGCTTCAGTACGAATTGGAACATCCATCCGACAATAGGCATGTGGAGATGGTCAATTCTCTCTTGAACGCCTACGTTGGCTGCGTCGATGATGCCGCGGACCTCATCCAGCTCGGCATCGAGAAGCAGCAGAACATTCGCAAAGGCATCGACCTGATGGCTTCGCGCACAAAAGAGTTCCTTGGCATTCTGCAAAAGATTCCGACGGATGCGCCCGACTCCGAACTCTATAAAGACAATCTGGACGACGCCATGGAAGGTACCCGCGACGCTTCCAAGGAAGCGGAAGCCGCCAAGAAAAATGTCGCTCCACCCCCCGTGCGGCGAAAGAAATGACGGCGGCGACCCAAACTCCGCCAGCGCAGCAATTGAGTTTGGTGATGGACGCAGCTCCGCCCATCAAATTAACCCACGCGAAGAAATCTGCCTCAAAAAGGAAGCGCCGGGCGCCGCGCGGCGCGAGTTCTCCAGTCCCTGGTGGCGCAGCGCTTTTTCAGCGTGTCTTCACGCGGCTCGGTTGCGACGGTCGCCCGCCTCGTTTCCGTGTTGAGTATTACCCCTATGCAAGCCTTGTCCTGACCATCCGGCGCCGCGAAGATGTAGTTTTCGTCCGTTTCTCGGATCTGCTGCAGCGCGCTTCACTACCCGTTCTTGAAGGCGCCGCCGCCTTGCTGCTCTCGCGCGTGTATCGTCGTAAAGCGCCTCGCGGATTGGTTGAGCCCTACTTGAGCTATGCGCGCTCCAACCGTACCCGCAGCCGCATCAGCCGCATGCGCCGCGGTCGCGTTCGTCTTGCCTCCACTGGCCCGCGCGGGCGGCACTTCGATCTCGAAAAAATGTTCGACGAGTTAAACGAAACGTATTTCGCCGGGACTCTGCGGCATCCGCACATCGGCTGGAGCACCCGAAGCTGGTGCCGCCAGTTCGGCTGTTACGACCCCGGCCCCAATCAAATCTTGCTAAATCGCCGCATGGATCATCCGGGCGTTCCGCAAGTTGCCGTCGAATACGTCCTCTACCACGAAATGCTGCATGTCAAACACCCCACACGCCGTTCCGGCTGCAGCCTCGTCTCCCATTCTCCCGAATTCCGCGCCGAAGAAAAGCTCTTCGCCGACTTCGATCGCGCCCGCCGCATCCTCGACCACCTCGCTCGCTGACTTCCCGCTCTGCTATCTTCGTTTTTTTGATTTCTGGGCCGTTGCGGTCTGCCGTCCTGGCCGAACCGCTCTTAGTCCTCACGCCGCTAGACTGAATTCACCGTGTTTCTAGTTCATCCAAGCCGACGATTTTCGGCAGCTCGTAGTTGTAATAAACGCCGCTTCCCTACGTCTTCGATGTGTGATCCTGCCCGAAACTCTATTTCAGGACGTGCGTTACGGCATCCGCACGTTGCGTTGCAATCTCGGCTTTACCGCCGTCTCCATTCTGGCGCTTGCGCTCGGTATCGGCGTGAATACCGGCACATTCACTGCCTACAAGGCGCTCGTGGGCCGGCCTCTCGATGCACGCGATCCCGGCAGAATGGTCAATCTCTCGCTGACCCTTCAATCGGGTGCCAACGCTTTTTTGTTCAGCTATCCGGACTACGAAGCTTATCGGGACCACCTCCACACCTGCAGCGGCCTCATCGCGTGGTCCAACGATCAACTCACGCTCTCGGACGCGGGCGGCATCATCAGCGAACGCACCGCCGCCGCCGGCACTCTGCTCGGGAGACTGGGGTTGCTGCCTCCGGCCGCGAGCAATGCCGAGTTTGCCGGCACTTTTATCGTTTCGGAGAACTACTTCTCGGTTCTCGGGGTCCCGCCACTGCGCGGCCGCGCCTTTGAATCAATTGTTTCGTCCGAGCTTGTGGCTTCGCCTTCAGTTCTCATCAGTGAGAACTACTGGCAAAAACGCTTTGCCGGCGATCCCGCGGTGCTAGGCAAAACTATCCGTCTCAACGGTACGCCATTTACCATCGTGGGCATTACGCCCCATGACTTCGTGGGCACCAGTCTTGCCGCGCCGGATTTCTGGCTTCCGCTCAGCCTTGAACCGCTTGTTCATCCCGACTCCAACCCGCTTCATGACCGCGAAAACCTGCGTTTGCGCGTTTTCGGCAGACTCGCAGGCGGCGCCGATATCCGCCAGGCGCAAGCGGAGATGACCCTGCTCACGTCTCGCCTCCGCAGCCTGCATAATCCCAACTCGGAATTGAGCCGACCTGCTACCGCAATGCTCACGCCCGGCTCTCCGTTGCCCGGCAAGTTGCCCGCCCAACTCAAGTACACCATTCTGCTCATCATGGTTGCCGCCGGCATGGTCCTCGTCATCGCTTGCGCTAATGTCGCCAGCCTTCAGCTCGCGCGTGCTACAACTCGTCAGAGCGAACTGAGCATGCGTCTATCGCTCGGTGCCAGCCGGGCGCGTCTCATGCGGCAATTGTTGACCGAGAGCGCCTTGCTCGGTCTGCTCGCCGGCCTCATCGCGATGCCTTGTACTTTGGCCATTCTGAAGGCAGGCGCGACCATGTTTAAGCAAGCTTTCCCAGTCGAGATTGGCACGATCGTGCTTCACGTAACCCCCGACCTCAAAGTCTTTGCTTACGTCCTGGCAATTTCCATATTCGCGGGTCTGCTGTTCGGCCTCGCACCGGCCCTGGAAAGCTCGCGGTCCGCGCTCTATTCTGCAATCAAGGGCAATGCAGGAAGCTCACCGGTTCGCAGCCGCCGTCTTCGCGACCTGCTCATCGCCTCCCAGGTCGCCGTCTCGCTAGTGCTTATGATTGCCGGTAGCATGTTGATTCGCAGCTCGCTTCATACCCTTGTGATGCCTACCGGCTACGACGGCAAACACGTCGTCGATCTGGATTTCCGCTTCCCCGAAGGCTCGAAATTTAGCCCGGACCGGAAGATTGCCCTAATGCGCGAAGTCCGCACCCGTGTCGCTGTCCTGCCCGGAGTTGCGGCCATCACCAGTGCTCGTGCCCCAGACGACAGCAACGTTCGAGCCGCCGCCGTCTCGCTCAACGGAGAAAAGCCCTCTTCCAAAAACTTGCAGGACAATCTCTATTACACCTGGGTTCAGCCAAATTACTTCCAGACCCTCGGCATTCCTTTTCTGTCCGGCAGTGAATTTCAACCGCAGACCGGCCAGCCTGAGCGCTCCGCAATTCTCAGCGAATCCACGGCCAGACGTCTCTGGCCCGGCCGGAACCCAATCGGCCGCGCGCTTCGTTTGGGCACAGACGGGCAGTTCCACGCCAAGGGAGAACTTCTTCCTGACGGGCCAACCTGGCAAGTCATCGGCGTGGCGAGCGACACACGCGGCGTCGAGATGGATGGCAGCGATTCCGCACAGGTCTACCTGCCATTGCCCGAAGATCGGCTGCAGGACTATCCAATTCTCATCCGCACACACTCCGACCCGATGCTGGTCAGCCGTGCCATCGACTCTGTGGTCTCATCCGTCGATCCCAACCTGGTGTCATCCACTTCCACTCTGCAGGAGATGCTTCGCCAGACCCCGCCTTTCCTCGGGTCTGCTTTTGCAGCCGCTGTTGCCACCACCGTGAGCCTGTTCGGACTTTTGCTAGCCGCGATGGGCATCTGGGGCACAGTCAGCTATATCGTTGTCATTCGCACGCGCGAAATCGGTATCCGCATGGCCGTCGGCGCCCAAAAGCGCGACGTGCTCGGACTCGTCCTGCGCGAAAGCACCTGTCCAGTCCTCGTTGGATTGCTTGTCGGAATGGTTCTAGCTATGGGAGCCTCGTATTTGTTGCGCGGAATCCTCTTTGGACTCCACACCGTCGATGGAATCTCCTTCGTCGGTGTCTCCCTCTTGTTTCTGGCCATCGCTCTGCTGGCCGCTTACCCGCCATCCCGGCGGGCCATGCGCGTCGATCCCATGGTGGCGCTCAGATACGAATAAAGCATCGCGAATACCGCTTTGGAAGCGGCGCCGTGTTCTCCGTACTCTTGCGTACGGCTTGATTCTCGAAGACACTGCTGGAGGTTAGCGCGATTGATTAGTTCTTTTACTTCCGTTCTTTCTCTACATCCTTATAAAGCTTGTCGATCTTTTTCTGGATCTTGTCCTTGTCTTCGGCCTTCGGATACAAATCCAGATAGCGCTTATAGGACTGGATGGCCTTTTTCTTCATCCCTTTTTTCTCTTGCGCTTCGCCCAAGTACCGGTAGGGAAGTGCGTACCCGGGCTTAGCCAATGCGGCGTCTTCGAAGCGGTCGATGGCTGCGTCGAGGTCGCCTTTATGCATGTAGTATTCGCCCACCTGCATGTCTTTTTCTGCCCGCAATGGGTCCCAAGTAGGCTGATTCGGCGCATTTTGGGTGGCGGTATCCGTATTCGGCCTCGCTGGTTTCGGCTTGTCTGTCGGAGCTGGGGGGTTGTCCGGCGGATTTGGAGGCGGGTCCTGCGCCGCATTGCGCACAGGCGCGCCGAACATCAGGAAAACAAAAGCCGTTACGTAGAGAACGTTGCTCGAGACCTTTTTCATGTGGTCCGTAGGATGCAGCCACTCGCCCGGCATGTTGCTAACGCTCCTCTTCCATCGATGATGACACCGGTCACCGCTGACCAGCCCCTCTTTACAATTCTAGTATGATGGAAGTTGGCGCTTAAGCATAAATTCTGCGCTGCACTCGCATGGAACCCCGAGAAATAGCCGCGCTGCTTCCCGAAAGCCCCGGCGTCTACCTGTTCAAAGACGCCGCCGGCAACGTCCTCTATGTCGGCAAAGCCGCGTCGCTCCGCAGCCGCGTGCGCTCCTATTTTCTCGAATCAAGCTGGGTAAACGCAAAGACCGGTTCGCTCGCACGCGAAATCGCCGATCTCGAAACCATCCTCGTTGGCAACGAACG
>DATEWL010000532.1:0-3778 GCA_035258025.1 Candidatus Acidiferrum sp.
GGCGAGGACATTGACGAGAATTCCGCCAAGACTCACGGCGGCGATGGCTACGGCACTATTGGGAAGACGTCCCACCATCATGGTGTCTACGATGGCCATGCCCATCCAACCCACTTCGGCCAGAACGAGCGGGAGAGCCAGCCCCAGCGTAGGACCAAGTTCGGTGCGGAATGTTTTGTAGCGAGTCATAGGTGGAAGAGGAGTGGAAAGAGTTTAAGCGGGCTTGTAGAAAGGCGCAAACAGGCTTGAATTTGGATGGTTTGGAAGTAGAGCCGAGGAAGAAGAGGAGCGCGTTAGTGGATGAGCTGGATGGGTAACTTTGACGTCGTTCTAGACCTGAAGTTCCATTGACCGGAACGAGGGCGCACCGTAGCCTGCGAAGAGTGTTGGTTTTGTGTGCTTCGCTACAGGTCTGTGGATCTGAGTGATCCAAGACTATTTTCTAGAAGTGATCTGGAATTGCTGTGGCGGCTTGCGATCGCGCGGGCCTGGGAGACAACCGTGGGCATCGGTAACATATCCAGCTTTGAAGCGCGAACGCAGAATATCAGGGCTGGGGTGCGCGTAAATTCACGCGTGCCGGTGGCTGTGGAATGGGCGGAGTCGGGCCTCGCGATGCGCGCGGAGGGTTACACTGCGGACACCAGCACGACCGGGTGCCTGGCCATTATCCCTCAAACTTTTTCAGTGGGACAGCGCTTTGTTCTAGTCAACCTGGTAAACAAGAATGCGTGCGAAGCGGTCCTAATTTGGCGAGGCCACGAAGGGCGAGCGGGGTGGGAACTAGGAATCCAACTTCAAGAGGCTTCAATGGATTTTTGGGGCTTGGATTTTTAGACCATTCGAAGCACGGGTTTGTGCTGCCTTCCCTTAGTTTTTCCATTTCTTGTTTTTTCAAAACGCATGTAGTTGAAGATACTGAGCCGCGCCTTGCCGGCTTTCCCGAAAAAGAACTTTTGAGATTTCCACCGATCTCGCGGTGAATTTCCACTTTTCCCTTGCGCTAGAATAGGTTGCGAACGTAAAGTGGCCTAGAGCTAGGGGGCTTTCTGCAGGCAGTACCCACATATAGGGACCTGGTTGCTGGATCGCGTCGGCGCGATTTACCATGCGCATAGGCGGAGGCAGAAGCATATGACTGCCATCATCACGGTTGCGAATCAAAAAGGCGGCGTCGGAAAAACGACGACGGCGATTAATTTGTCCGCCGCTCTGGCGCATCGCGGCAAGCGCACGCTTTTGATCGACCTTGACCCGCAGGCGAATTCCACGATCGCATTTTACTCATCCGGCGAGATCGCGACTTCCATGTTCGACGTGCTCAGCGAGAGCCGCGCGACGATGGCGTCCGTTATTAAGCCGACCAAAGATCCGATACTTTTTCTTGGGCCTGGACGTCTGGCGCTGGCAAAACTGGAGCAAGTGCTGGCGGGCCAGTTTGATGCGCCTTACCGATTGAAGGACGCACTCGCGCCCATCTCGAAGGAATACGACTACATTGTGCTGGATACGCCTCCTTCTCTGGGAATTCTGACGGTGAATGCTCTGGTGGCTTCCACACATTTGCTCGTACCGATCCAGGCGGCTTATTTTGCGATCGAGGGAACGGACGACCTGCTCGAGACCTACGAGAGAATTCGCGCGCGGCCCAACCCCGGGCTGAAAGTGCTAGGTGTGGTCATCACTTTGTTCGACAAGCGGACGAACATTTCGCGCGATACGCATGGGCAGATTCGGACGGTGTTTGGCGAGGTTTTGTTCAAGACAAAAATTAGCAAGAACGTTCGGTTGGAAGAGAGCCCGGCTTACAAAGAGACGATCTTGACGTTTGCGCCGAAATCACCAGGCGCCATCGAGTACAAGAAATTAGCAGGGGAGGTTATCCAACGTGTCGAAGAGGATCGGGTTACCCGTCACGCTGAAGATGCGGCATGACGCGCACTACGTCGAATCACTGACGAGTTATAGCGGAGCGGCAGTGGGACGGATGATCCCTGTGGATCAGATTCGGCCCAATCCGGACCAGCCGCGCAAAGCGCTGGGAGATTTGCGCGATCTTTCGGACTCGATCCGGGAGAAAGGCGTTCTAGAACCGCTCCTGGTGCGGTTTGTGCCGCGCGAAGACTGCTACTACATCATTTCTGGCGAGCGGCGCTACCACGCCTCGCGTGCTGCGGGACTGCGCGAGGTTCCTTGCATAGAGAAGATGGCGGACGATGCGGAAACGCTGGAGATCGCGCTGATTGAGAACATTCAGCGGAAAGATCTTACACCGTTTGAAGAAGCCGACGGGTTACACCGTCTCGCGACCCAATTTGAATACACTCATGAAGATGTTGCCAAGAAGATTGGGCGCGCGCGTTCTTCGGTTACGGAGACGCTCTCGCTCAGGAACATTCCGGAGTCGTTGCGGAAGAAATGCGTCGAGCATGGGATTATCTCGAAGTCGCTTTTGCTACAGATTGCTCGCCAGCCAACTGAAAAGAAAATGATTGAGATGATGCACCGCATTATGCAAGGCGGGTTGACGCGAGACGAAGCACGGCGTGAGCGGCGCGATGAGCAGGGCGGTCCTCAGAGGCCACAGCCTTTCATCTTTCAGTTTGAGCCGGAGAACGAGAGCTTCCGGTTTCGCATCCAGTTTAAGAAGAGCCATGTTTCGCGCGATGAGTTGATCTTGACGCTGCGTGAGATCCTTGGGCAGCTCGAGGGATCGTCTTCGGACGCGGCGGATTCTACCGCGGCCTGATTGCCTCTCGGCAAAACATCGAAGCAGACAGACTGAAGTCTGTCCCATCAACGCATGATCGAATTCACTCCTCAGCAGATGCAAGTATTGGAGAGGCTTTTCGCGGCTGGCTTTCGCCCCATTGCGGTTCCTCCTTATGAAAGTGCACTGTGCGTGCGGCGTGGCGAGTGCGCGGGTATTCTGTCACCGATTCCTAACGGCGGACTCAGGGTCCTTGCTCCGCCGTCCTATCTTGTCGATGGCAACCTGAGTGTGCGGCTGAAACGGGGCGCTGGCGAAGTATTTGTTTGGAAGAAGTCTGAACTGGCTGCTACACGCGAGCGCCTGGAGGAATTGGAATTGTTCCGGCGGGAACTGACTGACATTTTGGAGTCGCCACCAACCCGGTAATTGTCGTCGAATTTGCAATTCTTGCAGACTCCCGGCACACTAAAAAACCCATGGCGAGTTACGACATTATTTGCATAGGCGCGGGTCCGACGGGGCTGGCATGCGCCATTGAGGCGAAGCGCGCGGGCATGAAGCCATTGGTGATTGACAAGGGCTGCTTGTGCAACTCCATTTACCACTACCCGGTCAACATGGTGTTTTTCACGACACCGGAGCTTCTCGAAATCGGCGATCTCCCTCTGGTGAGCGCGACGGAGAAGCCCGTGCGCACCGAGGCGTTGAAGTATTACCGCAAGGCGGCGGAGCATTATCAATTGGAGTTGCGGCTATTCGAGCGCGTGGTGCGAGTGGACGGGCATGACGGCAACTTTACGGTTGTGACGCGGACGGAGAAAGGAGCGGAAGAGCGGTATACCGGGAAAAAAATCAGTATTGCGACGGGATACTACGATCTTCCGAACGTTCTAGGCATTCCGGGCGAGGAATTGCCGCATGTTTCACACTACTACACCGAACCCTTCGAGTTCTGGAACCAGGACGTCGTAGTTATCGGCGGAAAGAACTCGGCTGCGGAAGCGGCTTTGGACCTCTATCGGAATGGCGCGCGCGTCACGCTCGTGCACCGGAGGACCGAACTTG
>DATEWL010000533.1:0-2214 GCA_035258025.1 Candidatus Acidiferrum sp.
GATGGCCAAACGCACGTATCGTTATTTCAATGGTGAGCCACTCTATCCGTTTGGTTTCGGCTTGAGTTACACATCGTTTGCGTATAGTGGGCCAAGCGTGGATCACGCAAACATTTCTGCCGCTGATGCCGCCACCATTTCCGTCGATGTCAAAAACACCGGCCCCGTTGCCGGTGAAGAGGTCGTGCAGCTCTACCTTACACACCTTGGCGTTGGTGGCGCGCCGTTGCGCGCGCTCGGCGGGTTCGCGCGCGTGCATCTCGACCACGGCGAAAAAAAGACCGTGAAATTCGTTCTGCGTGACCGCGATTTGAGCATCGTCGACGAGACAGGCAAGCATCGTATCGTTCGCGGCAAAGTCGACGTGTGGATCGGGGGCGGCCAGCCAGTTGCAACCTCAAGTGTTGCCAAGCCCGGCGGCGCCGCTGCACAATTCACGATCACCAGCGAAGCCACTCTGCCGGATTGATTCGCCCGGGGTTCCCCTCTGCTCACACGAAACAAATGTTTCGAAAATTCCGCTTGCAAATTCAGGGAAAAGTGGTATCCTATTCTTGCGTTTGTTGCTCTTGTATCGCCTTTGGATTTGTAAAGCGGTCGCAAGGTCAAACTTGCGGCCTTTTTTTACGTCCGAGAGCGGCCGTAACTCTTAAGAGGGGTTCGGAATTCGAGGCACCAAATAGCTCAATTTAGTAATGCTCGGTTGCAACCCAACCGACAGAAAAGAGTACAGCAGTGAGTAAAGAACAAGGAACAGTGAAGTGGTTCAATGCCAGCAAGGGCTTCGGGTTCATCCAGCGCCAGAGCGGTGAGGACGTTTTCGTCCATTTCTCCGCGATCGTGGCTGATGGCTACAAGTCGTTGAACGATGGCCAAGCGGTTGAATTCGAAGTGACCAAGGGCCCCAAGGGTCTGCAGGCCTCGAACGTCCAACCCCTCTAATTCCACTTCACAAAAATACGAAACGGGCGGTGCGCTTCGGCGTCCCGCCCGTTTTTGTTCTTGGTGGCACAAACTTCAGTCCGTGCTCTTGTCCCATTACGCGGTCGTCACGCCAAAACACCGTTGGCCGTAACGCTCGCCCATTGATCCGCTTTCTGCCCTACGCCAAAGCTTGTTTCAAATCGGCGATCAAGTCTTCCGCATCTTCAAGCCCAACGGAGACTCGCACCGTGCCTGGGCTGACGCCTGCGCGTTGCAGCTCTTCGGCGCTCATGTTGTAGTGCGAGCTGAAGATGGGAAGTATGACGAGGGATTCGACGCCGCCGAGGCTGGCAGCTAGCAGAAACAACTTCACGCGATCGCAGAAATGCCGCGCGGCGGGCAACCCGCCCTTCAAATCAAACGCCAGCATCGTTCCGAATCCGCGCATCTGTTTTTTCGCAAGCTTGTGATCCGAATGAGATGCCAGCCCCGGATAGTGCACGCACGCAACTTTTGGATGCTTTTCGAGGAATTTGGCGACGGCCATTGCGTTTTTGCACTGCCGTTCCATGCGGACTCCCAACGTCTTCATTCCGCGAATCAGCAGGTAAGCCGCTTCCGGATCCATCGAGCCGCCGAGGTAGATGACCATGTGGCGGATGCGGTCCATCCAATGCTTGTTGCCCACGGCCACGCCGGCGATTACGTCGGAATGCCCGGCCAGCGCTTTTGTGGCGCTGTGCACCACGATGTCGTAGCCCATCGCCAGCGGATTTTGCAGAACGGGTGTGGCGAAGGTGTTGTCGATAATGGCAATGAGCTTGTGTTTTTTGGCGAAAGCAATCGCCTTGTGCAAATCCACGAGCCGCAACGTGGGGTTCGTCGGCGTCTCCACGTAGAGACACTTGGTGCGCGACGACGCGAGTTCCTCAAGTCCAGCGAGGTCCGTGCCCACTTGATGCACCTTGATACCCATATCCGGGAAAACGTCCCGCATCAACCGGTAGCTGCCGCCATAAACCTGCGCCGTAGAAATTAGTTCATCGCCGCACTTAAGGACGCCTAACAGTGCGGAGGATATCGCCGCCATGCCAGAGGCCGTGACTACAGCAGCTTCTCCACCTTCAAGCGCCGCGATCTTTCCCTCCGCAACGCTCAAAGTTGGGTTGCCGTACCGCGAGTAGATGTACGCTTTGCTCTTGCCTTCGGCCCACAACTTCATTTCCGCCGTCGAGGAAAAGGTAAACGTCGACGTGCGGCAAATCGGTGTGCCCACGGGCGCGCCGACGC
>DATEWL010000534.1:0-2153 GCA_035258025.1 Candidatus Acidiferrum sp.
GTAGAAACAAAGTGACTGCGCGCTTCATCGAAATTGCCGATCTCGCCCGCGAAGCGCATTACGACGCCGCAGCCAAGGGAGAATCCGTCGTCCGCGCCGCTCACGTCCGCGGCGCTTTATCCTCAAAAATGGAACGCCACAACCTGATCGAAACGCGCATCCGCGAAATGATCCAGGAAGGCACGCTCCTCGTAGATGTTTCCGGCACGCGAGTCGGCCAGGTCAATGGTCTCAGCGTTCTGGAGATTGGCGGCTATTCCTTCGGCAAGCCCGTTCGAATCACCGCCACGGCCGCCTTGGGCAAGGCAGGACTCATCAATATCGAGCGCGAAGCCAATCTCAGCGGCCGCTTCCACGACAAGGGCGTCCACATTATCGCCGGCTATTTGCGGAGCCGCTTCGCGCAAGACAAGCCTCTTTCGCTCGCCGCGAGTATCTGTTTCGAACAATCCTACTCCGGTGTGGACGGCGACAGCGCCAGCTCCACGGAAATTTACGCACTTGTCTCCGCCCTTTCCAGTCTGCCGCTGCGTCAGGACATCGCCGTCACCGGCTCGATCAACCAGCAGGGCGATATTCAAGCCATCGGTGGAGTAAACGAAAAAATCGAAGGATTTTTCGATGTCTGCCGGATCAAAGGCCTCAGCGGAACGCAAGGCGTGATGATGCCGGAGTCCAATGTCGAAGACCTGATGCTCCGCGAAGACATTCTCGACGCCGTCGCCGCGGGAAAATTTCACATCTGGCCCGTTTCGAAAATCGAACAAGGCATCGAAATCCTCACGGGATGCACCGCAGGGCAAAAAAAGAGCGACGGAAAATTCGAAGAAGGAACTGTCTTCGCCTTGATGGACGAGAGAATGCGCGACATGGCCCGCACCTTGAAAGAGTTCGAATAGCCCGGGAGCATCCCCAACGGACCAGCAGGTTTCTCGCCAGCTATCCTCGGCGCGATCTACTTCTTCCCGATCACTTTATCCTTCTTCAATTGGTTCACGAGCATCTTGGCGTAGCTCTTGCCCAGCTTCCCGAAATCTTTCGAATAGACCGTGTCGCTCTCGCCGTTCCACAACAGCTTTTCATCCCTGGTGTTGTAAAGATTGAACTCCGCTCGGACGATGGTGTTTTCCTTCAGATAAGAACTGATGACCACCTCGCGGTAGGCCGCCTGCCAGTAAGGCCAAAAATTGTAATAACCCGGCGGCGGAACATAAGCCACTCCGGTTACAACCTCTTCGGTTTCCGTGCGCACCGCTCTCGGCCGCACCACCAGCACCGCGTCGTAGCCTCCCTCCTTGATTCGCTCCTTCATCTCGCCTTCCATCAGTTCGTTCCTCGGCGGGAGAACCATGTGGCTCCGAACACCCTCCACCCCGGATTTGGCCAGCAGCTTTTCCATTTCATCTTCAAATTCCTGCCGGATTAGATAATTTTCCAGCGCCGCGATGACCAGGATTTTCTTGATCGGCGGCATCGGCAAGCCCGTCAGGACCCAGCGCTCCACAATCTTGGACTGCGCGAAGAGAGGCAGCGATGCAAGCGCCAGGACCACAACCACTGCGGCGAAACGAATGCCCAATCTTTTTTTCACTTCGCAGTCTCCTGAACATGAAGTGCAACAATCAATTATCGTAACACTCTTACCGTTCGATACCGTTGGACTGGGCGCACAATCGGATCAACCCCAAACGCTCCGGGCATCGGGACATCTCCAAGCGCCCTCCCAGTGTGTCCAATCCAACATCGAAACCAGTCCCTTAGTACAGTTTCTCTGCGAGCCCGGGTCTCATACGATTTAAGTACCTCAATCGGTAAAAAGGACGGGTTCATGCTCTCTTGCAGGCGACTTACATTTCTTCTGGCCTTGAGTCTTTGCCTTGCCGCTAGTTCTTGCAGGCGAACGCACGCGTCAGCACACGTGGATAGCCACGCCCTGCTTCAGATTGCTCGCGACTACAACCCGGCCAGCCACGCCATCCAGACAACAACCGCGCCACTCGTCGCGCGGCCCAAGAGCATTCCCGGGAATCTTCAAACCGAGCAGGAGTACGAGAGCCCGATAAAACAGTATTTCAGTCAGGAAAATTTCGATCAACTTGAAAAAGCGGCTAGTGAAGCACGCGAGGGCAAAGGCAGAATTCTTGGAGGCGTTT
>DATEWL010000535.1:0-5476 GCA_035258025.1 Candidatus Acidiferrum sp.
AACAAAACCGAAAAGAAAAACAAAAAGCAGCAAGTCTGTCGTGACGAAGACTGCGCGCGCTCCTAAGAGCACTAAAGCCCCAAAAACTGCGGCTGCCGGGACGGACCCGAAGCGTGTAGCAACGATTCTGGCTAAGTTGGATGAGGCATACCCTGCAGCTACTTGCGAATTGAAGCACGACAACGCGTTTCAGCTCCTGATTTCTACAATTCTTTCCGCGCAGTGCACAGATGTGCGGGTGAATCAGGTCGCGGAAACGCTGTACAAAAAATATCCGACGCCGGAGGCGTTCGCGTACGCAAATCCCAGCGAGTTGGAGCAAGAGATTCGGCCAACGGGATTTTTTCGAAACAAAACAAAGTCGATCATGGGTGCAAGCAAGGCAATCATTGAAAACTTTGGCGGTCAAGTGCCGCGCACGATGGAAGAGATGTTGACTCTTCCGGGGGCGGCGCGAAAGACAGCGAACGTGGTTTTAGGCACGGCTTTCGGCATCGCCAGCGGAATCGTTGTGGATACTCACGTGATTCGCATCTCCAACCGGTTGGATTTGACGCGAAATGAAGACCCTAAGAAGATCGAACAGGACTTGATGAAGGTGATTCCAAAAGAAAAATGGATTGTGTTTTCGCACCAGATCATCTGGCACGGGCGGCGAGTTTGCCATGCGCGGAAACCGAAGTGCGTGGAATGTAACCTCCAGAAAATTTGCTATTCGAAAGACAAGACGATCTAGCCGAAGCCGCGGTTGGATTGCGGTATTTGGTCTTTCACCGAACCGCGCCCAGCAACTCAAAGACACGTTCCGCTTGCAGTCAGGCAGCCAGCCAAGACTGCACTCCGGGCTGTGCTTTCACGTATTATGCACCTATGCGGATCTTGCTTGTCGAAGACGATCCAGGAGTACGCAGGTTCGTTGTGAAGGGACTGCGCGAACAGGCCTACGCGGTGGACACTGCCGCAACAGGTGAAGACGCGCTGTATCAGGCGGACATCAATGAGTACGACCTGATCATTCTGGACGTCATGATTCCCGCACCCGACGGTTTCGAGGTCTGCCGCAGACTACGCAAAGCCGGACGGCGAATGCCGATACTGATGCTAACCGCGCGAGACGCCGTTGAAGACCGAGTTAGCGGGCTAGATCGCGGAGCCGATGATTATCTGACAAAACCCTTCGAGTTTCGCGAACTGCTGGCACGGCTGCGCGCGCTGCTGCGCCGTTCGACGGAATTGCATCCGCCGAGGCTGAGCGTCGGAGATCTAGTGCTGGATACGGCGGCGCAAAACGCGACGCGGGGCGGGCATGCGATTTCGCTGACGCACAAGGAATATGCGCTGCTTGAATACCTCGTGCGGAACGCGGGACGAGTGGTGAGCAGGGCGGATATCGCCGAGCACGTTTGGGATGAGAGTTTCGATCCGTTTTCAAACTTGATTGAAGTCTATATCAATCGTCTACGCCGGAAGATCGATCCGGATGGAAGCTCGGGGCTCTTGCAGACGCGGCGAGGCGCTGGTTACATTTTGAAGTCGAGTGAAGACACAGACGGTGGAGGGCGCGGGCAATCGGCTGGCGCGCAAGGCAAAGCGAACGCGGCGGACCGCAAAAAGCATGCTTGATTCCGTTCGCGTGCGGCTGACTGTATGGTACTCCGCAGTTCTGGCTGTGGTGTTGATCCTGGTATCTGCAACTACCTACCTGATCGTTCGAAAAGCGTCGATGCAGCGGACGGACACAGATTTAGAGGGGCTATCGGATTCGTTCCTGGTGACATTTCAGGATGAGCTTTCGGACACTCCCGGCACACGGACTTCAGCAGTTTCTTCGGCAGCCCGGCAAGCGATGGCCGAGCATCGCTCGAATAGCGATGCTTTCGGGGTGCTGGGTCCGGGGGGAGAGATCGTAGCTACTTCGAGCGAGGCTACCTCGCCCGGCGAATCATCTTATAGTTCGTTGACCCGCGCACTCACATCGAGCGACTTTCACCGTTTCGTGAAAACGAGCCAAAACAAGGAAGTCAATTTGGAAACGATTCGCGGAGAACACTCACGATTCCGCGCCTACTCTCGTCAATTCAATGCAAACGGCCAAAACTACTTGCTCGTTATTCTTCATTCGTTACACGGGCAAAATGAAATGTTGGAAACGATACGGCTAACGTTTACCTGGATGATTCTCGTTGGTCTGCTGCTCGCTGGGACGGGTGGCTATTTTCTGGCAAGAAAGAGTTTGGCGCCAGTTGTAGCGATGGGAGAGCACGCTCGTCGCATCGGGGCGACTAATTTGCACGATCGGCTTCCCGTTCTCAACGCCAACGATGAGCTCGGGCAACTGGCCACAACCTTCAACGATCTCTTGAATCGGCTCGACGAGTCGTTCGAGCGTCAGCGGCGTTTCGTCGCGGATGCTTCTCATGAACTTCGGACGCCGTTGGCGATTCTGCGCGGAGAGGCCGAGGTGGCCATGTCGCAGCAGGGCAGGAAAGCGGAAGACTACCTTGAATCGTTGGGGATTCTGCACGATGAGACTTCTCGGCTGATAAAGATCGTGGAAGACCTTTTCACGCTTACGCGGGCCGACTCGGGGCAGTACCCCCTGTCACCAGAGAATGTATATCTGGAGGAATTGGTGGCGGATTGCGCGCACTCAGCGAGGACGCTGGCGCGCGAGAAGAATATTGAATTGAGCGTCGATGCTTCCTCAGAATGCCTGGTTCACGGAGATCAGGCCCTGCTGCGCCGGATGATCCTGAATCTGGTGGACAATGCGATCAAGTACACTGCGGATGGCGGACGCGTCGATATTGCCTGTCGCGTCGCAGCTGCGGGCTTTGAGCTACACGTCACTGACACAGGACCAGGGATACCGCCCGAGCTGCACTCTCGCATTTTCGAGCGGTTCTTCCGGGCTGATCCCGCGAGATCGCGCTCGGGGCGCGAGGGCGGGGCGGGTCTAGGATTGTCGATAGCCCTGTGGATTGCCGAGGCGCATCAAGGCCGGCTGGAATTGGTCCGCTCCGATGCAACAGGCAGTCACTTCGCAGTATATTTGCCGGGACCCGTTGCTGCGCTCGCGGGGACCGATTAATCGTCTGTTTATCTCAAGGCCGTTAAGTTCGTGATAGCGGAACGTGAAGGTTTGCGGGCCGCTCGAGAGAAATCCCGTGAACACTCGCCATCCTTCGTATCGATCGCCGATTCTCGCGACACTTCTCGCGCTTGCTGGGTATGCACTCTTGCCTTTTCCGGGCGCCAGCCAACAACCGGATAATCCCGTGCCAAAGCAAACCGCCTCTCTATCGGGACCAAGTGCACAGTCCCTTCAGCAATCCAGCGCTCCTTTAGCGAACTCACCAGTCCGGCTCACGCTGGAGGACGCTTTGAACCGCGCTCGAAAAAACAGCGTGCAATTCCAGTCCGCGCAAACTGATGCCGCCATCGCTCATCTGGATAGGTACCAAGCAGGCGCCGCGCTGCTTCCCAGCGTGACTTACGACAATCAGGCGCTCTATACGCAAGGCGCTTCGCCGGCATTGGCAAATCAGACCGGACTTCCTGTCCGCTTTATTGCGAACAATGCGGTTCACGAATACATCAGCCAGGCAAATGTGCACGAGTCCATCGACGTCGCAGGAATAGCGGGTTTTCATCGCGCCTCGGCTGCCGCGGCGCTTGCCCGCGCTCGCGCGGAGATCGCTTCGCGCGGCCTCGTCGTCACCGTAGTTCAGAGCTATTACGCCGTGGCGGCAGCGCAACAAAAACTGGAGACGGCGCGCAAAGGATCGGATGAGGGCGACAGTTTTCTGAAATTGACCCAGGACCTCGAAAAGGGCGGCGAGGTGGCGCACGCCGACGTGATCAAGGCCGACCTGCAGGCTCACGAGCGTCGCCGCCAGCTTCAGGAAGCGCAACTTGCTCTATTGAATGCGCGGCTGGACCTCGCAGTTCTTGTCTTCCCGGAGTTCAACGACAATTTCGAGGTTGCCGACGATTTGCACGCCACAATCCCAATGCCAAGTTTGGCGGAGGTTCAGCAGCAGGCCGCTAAGGAAAATCCAGATGTCCGCGCCGCTCTGGAAGCTGTCAGAGCTGCGGGATACGACGTTACCGCGGCTCGCGCCGGTTATTTGCCGTCGCTCGGTCTCGACTACTGGTACGGCATTGATGCACCGAATTTCGGAGTGAACTTTCCGACGAGAGTGAACGGTCAATCCTTCTCGAACCTGGGTTCTTCCGCGAGCGCAACGCTCAACATCCCGATCTGGAATTGGGGCGCGACCCAGAGCCGCGTCAAACAGGCCGAGCTACGTCGCACGCAAACGCAGCGTGAGCTCTCGCTAACGCAACGCAAGCTGCTTGCGGAGATCCAATCGCTTCACGCGGAAGCTGATACGGCTCTGAATGAGCTCGCAGGTCTCGGCCGCTCTGCCGAACTCGCAGCCGAAAGCCTTCGGCTGACGATCCTGCGCTATAAAGGCGGCGAAGCAACGGTTCTTGAAGTCGTTGATGCACAGACGACCAACGCGCAGTCCAACGCCGCGTATCAAGACGGCGCTGTGCGCTACCGGGTGGCTCTCGCGAATTTGCAGACTTTGACGGGAGTGCTCACGACTCCATGAGAACATCGATGATCCACGGCGCGAAGATTCTAACGAGTTCTATTATCTCAACCGGCTCGCTTGCTGCATTGCTTCTGTGTTCGGTGGGATGCAGCAGTTCGGAGAAGGAGACAGAACCTCTCGTTACGGTGCAAACGACGCCCGCGGAACGTGCCTCAATTTCAGAAACGATTTCTGCGGAAGCGGTCGTTTATCCCGTCGAGCAAGCCATAGTCTCTCCGAAGATCACAGCGCCGATCACGGAATTCAAGGTGCAGCGCGGCAGCCTCGTTAAGAAAGGCCAAGTGCTGGCCGTCTTGGAGAATCGAGATCTCGCCGGTCAGGCGGAAGCAAGCAAAGGAAATTTTGAGCAAGCCGATGCCGGCTATGTCACCTCCGTCGACTCCACCATTCCCCAGCAAGTACAGAAAGCGCAGCTCGATGCCGCGGCGGCGAAGGCCGCGTTTGATGCGCAGCAACGGGTGTACGACAACCGCAAGGAACTACTCAAGGAAGGCGCGATCCCGCAGCGCGAAGTGGATGCGGCGGAAGTCGGTTTAGCTCAAGCGCGCACTGTGAATGAAGTGGCGCAGAAGCAGCTTGCGGATTTGCAGCGCCTCGGAAAAGACCAAGCTTTGAAGTCGGCGCACGGGTCTCGGCTGTCGGCCGAGGGCCAGATGCGCACTGCGCAAGCGCAGCTCAGTTACTCTGAGATTCGCAGCCCTATCGACGGCGTCGTGACGGACCGGCCGCTGTATGCCGGCGATCTCGCCACCGCCAATCAGCCGATCCTTACCGTGATGAATTTGAGCAGGCTGATCGCCAAGTCTCACGTCCCGCAATCAGAGGCGGCAAAACTAAAACTAGGAAACGCG
>DATEWL010000536.1:0-11594 GCA_035258025.1 Candidatus Acidiferrum sp.
CGACCGCGACTAACCTGACGGGGCTTTCCGGCACGGCGGGAGCGATCTCGAGCACGTCAACCACTGCTCGTCAGGTGCAATTCGGATTAAAATTGCTCTGGTAGACTCGGGCAAAACGTCAGAACCGGAGCCTCGGGCGCAAGTTTGCATTTCCCCGTGCGAATGGAGGGATGCTCTGTATGTAGTCGCTCCGCGGCTTCCGATTCGAGCGACCGGGCTACTGAACGATAACTTGAAGCGTCACACTGTGGCTGACGGCTTGCGCGCCCGCGCCGCCGCTTGCCGTGACAGTCAAAACGAAAGAACCCGTCGATGTACCGCCAGGCGTGGTAGACGCGCTCGGCTTGCCGCTGCATCCGCTCATCGCACACAGAAACCCCGCCAGAACCAACGATGCACAGAGTGGCCATGCACGTTTTTTCCTGGGCCATGCCAGGAGAAATCCGCCAGCCAGTGTCGCACCTAGAAGTGGACCGGCTAGGCGCTGGGCCTCGCCGTGAAAAGCCATGCGGATCGCAGATGACAGTTGAGGCGGTCTGGTGATGCCGAGCGCGACCGTCAAGGGCGTAAAACCGTTGAGGGTGGGCTGCGCGGGCAGGAAAGTGCAAGAAGAACCCATGGGGAGTCCTGAGCAGCTGAGGGAAATGGGCCCAGAGAAACCCAAGCCGGGGCCGGGCGTGAGCAGAATGCTTGTGGTACCGGGACCGCTTCCCGAGATCGTTACGTTCCCTGGATTGACGGAGATCAGAAAATCGGGATTGCCTACGACGATGGTGGCTGCGCCGGAAGTTGAACCTTCGAAGTTTAGATCACCGGAATAGACAGCCGTGATGCTGTGCGGCCCGGTGGTCAGCTGGGTAGCGGTCAGCGTAGCGATTAAATTCTTCACCTGCACAGGATTCCCCAGTGCCGTTTTCCCGTTGAAAAATTGCACGGTCCCGGTGGGATCGATCGCGCCATTCGGAAGCACAATGGCTTGCAGAACAACGGAAGTGTTCGGCAAGGCTCCTGAGGGAAGGAAGAGAATCGTTTGCGTGGGCCCTTTGGCGACACTCACGCTAACCGGGCCCGCGCTGCTTGCTGAAAAGCTGGCGTCACCGGAATAGCGGACGCTGAGCGTGTGGTTTCCGAGAGCGAGCTGCGTTTCCTGAACTTGCGCGTTGCCCTGACTGTTGAGAGAAGTGCTCAGCAGCGTGCTGGTGTTGCCATTGAACGTGTCGGAAAAAGTGAGTGTTCCCGTGGGGGTCCCCTTTTGGGAGGCTCCGGCGACACTTACCTGTAAGTTGAGGAAGTTGCCGTAGGTCGTGTTTACCTGGGAAGGAGGATTGCCCGACTGGCCGCTGAGGAACGCGGAGAATGTAGTGCTGCTGGACTCAGGACTTATGGTGATCGGAATGCCGGTAGAGTTGCTCGCGCCAAAAGTGCCGTCTCCACCGTAACTGGCGGTGACGGAGTATGCTCCACCGGGCAGCGTTTCGATAGCGCCGGAAACCGTCCCGTTGCTGAGGTTGCCCAGATTCACTCCCGAGGAACCTCCAGCGAGGATTGCCACGTTACCCGTGGGGGTTCCTGTGCCAACACTGGGAGCGACGGTCACAGATGCGGTCATTGGCTGCCCGTGGGTCAGGTTTGTAGACGAAAGCTGTAGTGTGGTCAGTGTCGAGCGAAACGTAATGTTCTGCCAGTTCGCAGCGAGATTGGCGGCGTTGACGGAGCCCCAGCCAGTCGCTAAATCGTAGCCGGGCGTCGCGGAAAAGCCGGTCTGTCCAGGGACATTGTTATTCCCCACCGTTACGTCGTTAAAGATGCATTGAGATTGCGGAGGGCTGGTGGAGCTGCAATTCGCAGCGTTTTGAGCGGCCGCGAGCGGATATAGTACAAAGTTTGCTTGCCCTTGGCGGGAATTGGTTTTCTGCGCGATCAGCGCCAGGATGGCGGCGAACGTGGGAGCGGCGGCGGACGTGCCGCCGACGAGCTCGGCGTTGATGAGTTGTCCGCTGGCGTTGGTGGTGCAAATGCCGTCCTGGCATAACAAATATCCATCGTGGCCGGCGGCGGCATCGAGAGAGACGTCCGGGAGGTCGCGCTTGCCATCGTTCGGCACGCCGAGCCCCGCTTGCCAGGATGGCTTGCCGTAAAGAGTGCTGGCGCCGCCGCTGCTTGCAAATAACGACGCGACGCCGCATACATTCGGATCGGCGCAACTCTCATTCCAGACGACTTCCGGGATATAGCCGAGCGCGGAAGATTGGTCCGGGCCGTTTGTCGCCGACCAGTAAGCGCTGTCCGCGCCGTTCTCATTGAACTGCGTGCCGCCCACGGCGATGTTGAATGGCGTGGAAGCGAGACCGTTCACCGCAAGCCCTTGAGTGGCCGGTGTTGTTTGACTGTCGCTGTCACACCCCGCAGGGCCATTATCGCCGCTCGATATGACAACGGTAATGCCCTGCGCGGCCGCTTGCTCCCAGAGATTGTTGAAAAAAGTGTTCTCCGTTTGACCGAGAGCTTGTTCGCATTGGCCAAAACTGGCGCTGAGAACGGGCGCGAGATTGTTGTCCACGATGTAGAGAGAAGAGAGATCCACACCGTCAGTCGAGTTGGTGCTGGCGGAGACGACAAACTTAATGGTGGCCTTTGGCGCGATGGCGCCTGACCACTCGACGTCCAAATCGGCTTCTGTTTCTTCCGGACCAGTCAAATTCCCCGGATCGGGACCGTCAAGAATGATCTCTGGATCGTTGACGGGAAGTCCAAAAGCGATGCGGAAGATTTGCACATCCGAGAGATGGATGTTGTTTCGCGCCACGATGGCAACGCTTTGTCCCGTTCCGTCAATTCCATTCTGATAGAGCGGTGCCGTGTTGTAGATTTTCGCGAAGTCACCCGGCGCAAGGAAGTGTTCCACGCCAGCCGCGCCGCTGAAGGTGAACTCCGGCTGCCACATGCTCGTGTTGGCGATGCGGGTAGCCTTCCCTAAGACACGAATCATCGGCTGCTTTCGAAAATTATGGAGCGTATTTATTCCAGCGACCACCGGCGCGAGCGCTGTAGGGATTTGCGGATCGGAAACGTTTGCGTAGTGTTTCTCCCCGTTCACTACGTAGGAGTGAATGGCGGTATGAAAGGCATCTTTTACTTGGCCGGCAGTGCCGCTGAACTCGATGGACATCGCGCCTTGCCCCACGCGGTTCACGCGAAAGCCGTGGGATGTGAGCCAGCCCGTGAGCTTTTGAATATCCGCTGGTGAGGCGCCAAATCGTTTGCCGAATTGATCTGGTGAGAGCCAAGCGTGGAAGTCTGGCGAGGATCTGTCTTGCTGCCTGGCGATGAGACTCTGCAGCGCGGATTCCGCCGCGGCGTCACGGGTTAAAACAAACAGCATGCGTTCCATGGGGAGATCGGAGGCGGCTTCTCCGCGATCATTGGCAGCCGTAGCAAGGGGATGACGATTGCCGTGCAAAACCACGAGCGAAGACTCGTCAAGGGCGCCGATGCGACTCGCCCCTGACTGAGTGGTTTGCGCGCGCAACGCGCCGGGTGGGCAGGCAAGAATCGCGGCAGAAAGCGCGAAAGCTACAAGCACATTTTTGTGGAGAGGCATGGCTTCCCTTGGTTCGGTTGGATGGCTGGTGGAGCGCTTGGTTTTATAGCTGAAATCGCAGGCGGTGGAAAGCTCAATTTAACAGCGAATTCCTTTTCCGTTTATGACGGAGATGTGAATGGCGAGCGTGTCTCCATTTTTGCATGCGTCCGGCGGTTCCGCGGCGGCCCACGCGCTTGCCCATTGACTCGATTGTGGTACTTTGGTACATTGGTACCAAGCGGCGGATAGGCAATAATGACAGACGAAAAAAAGTTCAGCGTCCAGCGCGTACAAACCGGCGTTCGCATGGAAGAACGAATCTTAAAAGTGCTGAAGGCGTTCGCGGAATATCACGATATGACGCTTGGCGACCTCCTGGAGGGCATCGTGCTCCATGCCTTCGATGGCAAATGCCCTTTTGGGGCTGATAGTTTGAAGCGCATCAAGGATCTGAAAAAATTCTACGGGCTCGACCTGGATTCTCGTGCGAGCCACCGCCTCACAGAATCGCGAGCCAGTCATTCGCCCAGAAAGGGCAAACGCGGAAAATGAACGCGCGCCACACGAGATTCTCCATCCCGCTGCTGCGCTGGACCCTTGGTCTGGTGGTCCTGCTCGAATCCTGCCAGTTTCTCTTTTCCAATTCAGCGGCGCATTTCCTCGCTAAGGCCGGATTGCCCTCCTGGATCCAGCCGGTTCTCGGAGGCGCTGAAATCGTCGCTTCTGTTTTATTCCTCGTGCCCGTCACAACCGTGATCGGGACCTATTTCTTACTTGTCATTTTTGGGCTTGCTGCTCTCGTGCATATTTTGCATGGTCAGTATGAGGTAGGCGGACTCGTTGTCTACGCCGTGGCCGTGCTCGTCTGCTTGGCCCACGCGACAAACCAAACACCCGAAGCAGGCCATGAACGACTTTGAGTGGATGGAAGCATTTGAGAGATGTACTTTGCCCAATGACACTTTTCATCACGCCGAGCACGTCAAAATGGCCTTTTTGTACTTGCAGAAGTACGCGCCACTCGAAGCCCTGGGCCGTTTCGCTGCAAACTTGACACGATTCGCCACAGCACACGGCAAGCCGAATCTTTACAACGAAACGATCACCTGGGCTTTCCTGCTGCTCATTCGCGAGCGGATCGCCCGGGCGAATTCAGAGCAAACCTGGGCGGAATTTTCGGCGAGCAATGCCGATCTCCTGCGCTGGGACGACAATATCCTCAAAAAATACTACCACCCGGAAACGCTGACCTCGGAACTCGCAAAAAAGGTCTTCCTCTTTCCCGATAAGCTGTAGCCCGGCGCCGGTTCCGGCATTGAACAATCCGCCGAAACGAGTTGCATCTTCTACAAGTATCGCTTTATTATTTCGGCACGCCTTAGAACACTGAAGGTCTCGCTTCTACTTGCGGAAGCCAGAGATGAGTTTGCGTTGGAGCCTCACCGGAAGAGATCTGTGACAACGTCTCGAAAAGATGCGAGAAGCCCGGGTGGAGTTAGGAACTTGAGACTCGCGATTCCACCGCGAGTGACTCGATGCGTTGGTGGGATAATCTGTTGAAGAAGAAGGCGACCAACAACTACGCCGTGCCAGCGGATGCTCAGCCTGAAACTGCGCGTTCCGCCAGTGGCGCGCTTTGGCTTCTGACCACGTTTCAAGACCTGAGGTTTGCCCTGCGCACACTGCGTAAGAGCCCGGCCTTCGCGGTTACAGCGATCCTCACACTCGCGCTCGGCATCGGGGCGAACACCGCCATTTTTCAATTGCTGGACGCCGTCCGATTGCGAAGTCTGCCCGTAGCCGACCCAGCGTCACTAGTTAGGGTGCAGATCAAAGGCGGAATTCATGATTTCGGGTGGACCGCTAATGACACAGCGGTCAGCACGGCGCTGTGGGAGCAAATCCGGAAGCAGCAGCAGGCATTTTCGGGATTTTTCGCGTGGCGCAGTACCGTTTACGGAATCGGACGAGGTGAGCAGGAGAGGGTTGCTCAAGGCCTCTGGGTTAGCGGGGAGATGTTCCCCCTGCTCGGAATTGTGCCTGTGAAGGGCCGGCTATTCACGGCGGAAGATGACCGGGCCGGCTGCGGGACGTCTGGCGCCGTTATCAGTTATGGGCTGTGGCAGAACGAGTTTGGCGGCAAGGACTCGGTGATCGGAAGCAGAATTGTTGTTTACGGGCATCCCACCCAAGTGATTGGAGTAACTCCGCCCGGCTTCTTCGGCCTCGATGTCGGAAAAGAGTTCGAGGTTGCTCTACCAACGTGTTCCGTCCCTGCCTACATCCCAGGCGACGGTACCCTAATCCGACGCGACGTTTTCTGGCTGCAAGTTATGGGACGCCTTAAGCCGGGCTGGTCGCTGCAACAGGCCTCCGCACAACTGGACGCTGCCAGCCCGGGCATGTTCGAGGCCACTGTGCCGGACGGTTACAGCACATCGGATTTGGATGCCTTCCGAAAATTCAGACTGACCGCCTACTCAGGCAGTAACGGGATCAGCGCGCCTGGCGAGGCTTATGACACTTCGCTGTGGCTGCTATTGGGAACAACGGGATTGGTGCTCCTCATCGCGTGCGCGAATTTGGCAAACCTAATGCTCGTAAGGGCCAGCACACGAGAGAAGGAAATGGCCGTCCGCTTGGCGATTGGGGCCAGCAGTGGAAGAGTGCTGCGACAATTGCTTTTGGAAAGCTTGGTGCTCGCGGTCATTGGTTCGATCTTGGGAATCGGCTTGGCCTCATTCCTCAGCAGAACGGTGGTGAAGCTACTCGGTACAGAACGAGACCCGTTTTATCTGGCCACGAACATCGATTGGCGGGTACTGTCATTCACCGCGCTAGTTGCCGTGTCGACCTGCTTGCTGTTCGGTCTGGTCCCCGCGTTTCGATCTTCACGAGTGCAGCCAGGCGCGGTGTTGAAATCCGGCGGCCGCGGCATGACGGCAGGCCGCCAAAAATTCTCGTTCCAGCAAACCTTGGTCGTTTCACAAATTGCGTTTTCCCTGGTGCTGTTAGTGGGGGCGCTGCTATTTGTTCGGAGCTTCTGGAATTTGATGACGCTCGACCCAGGTTTCCGCGAGACCGGAATTCTGCGCGCCTATTTGAACTTCCGGCGGCTCGATCTGCCTCCCGAGCGCTACGAAGCCTTTAAGCACGAGCTTTTGGAACAAATTCGATCTATTCCATTGGTGGAATCAGCTGCAACTTCGACGCATGTTCCTTTGGACGGCGGCTTTTTCTCTCTGGAAGTTCGCTCCGGAGCTACGCAAGCCGAGTCCAAGTTCACCTGGGTGAGTCCCGGGTATTTCCGGACGATGCAAATTCCATTTGTTGCCGGGCGCGACTTCACCGAACGCGACACAACGAAGTCGCAACCGGTTGCAATCGTGAACGAGACCTTTGTCCGCCAATTCATGGGGGGAGGAAATCCCCTGGGAAAAACCATTCGTACGAGTGCTGAACCCCATTACCCGGAAAACGAATTCGAGGTAGTCGGCGTGGTGAAAGATGCAAAATATGGGGGCCTGCGGGAGGAGATCCCGCCGGAAGCGTTTGCCCCGGCACAGCAATATCCAGAAAAATACTATTTCACTAACGCGTTCATCCGGTTTTCGTCGCCTCCCTCGGCAGTGATCTCCGCGGTCCGGGAAAAACTTAACCCGCTCTATCCGGAAATGAAGATCGAGTATCACGTATTCCAGACGGAAATTCAGAACGGACTCGTGCAAGAACGATTGATGGCTCTGCTTTCCGGATTTTTCGGAGCGCTGGCAGCGCTGCTGGCCATGATCGGCCTTTACGGAGTGATCTCCTACATTATTGCCATGCGCAGAAATGAAATTGGAATCCGCATGGCTCTGGGCGCGAGCAGGCAAGACGTGATCGGTATAGTTCTTCGGCAAACTCTAGCGCTGCTGGCACTGGGCGTGGGAATCGGGTTGCTGCTTGCGGTCGCCACGACAAACGGCGCGCGCACCTTGCTATACGGGCTTAGGCCGAGCGATCCCGCAAGCCTGCTCGGAGCCGCGTTTTTCCTCGCTCTCGTGGCGCTGGCCGCAAGTCTTTGGCCCGCTTATCGAGCCACGCGGCATGATCCCATGAAGGCGCTTCGTTATGAGTGAATCGCACTACTCGTAACGCAATGCTTCTACAGGATCGAGCCGAGACGCTTTTACTGCCGGATACATCCCAAAGAATAGACCGACGCTCATCGACACCGTCACCGCTACGAGAATCGCCCACAGCGGAACAGCCGAGGGCAGCTTCGGTACGAGGAGATGGATGAGCAGGCTGATTCCTAAACCAAGCAGTACACCAATCACTCCTCCAGCCCCTGTAAGCACAATCGCTTCCGTCAAGAATTGCCAAATCACGTCGCGCCGCCTCGCCCCGATGGCTTTTCGTACACCAATCTCGCGCGTGCGCTGAGTGACGGACATCAACATAATATTCATCACGCCGACGCCGCCGACTAGCAAACCAATCGAGCTGACCACGGAAATAAGCAGCGCCACCGACGCCGTGATTTGGCGGAACTGGTCGGCAATCTCCTTGGCGCTCGAAACCCCAAAATTGTCAGGCTTGTTGTAAGGCACATTTCGCCGCCGTCGCAACACGCCGCGAATCTCATCCTCGGCTTCCGGCATGCGGCCTGGGTAAGCAACGGCGCCAATCAAATTCTCGTCATCCCCGGGCCGATGTTTCTGATAGGTACGGTAAGGAACGAGAATCGCTTTGTCGGCGGCCTGATCTTTCACCAGTTGCCCTTTGCGGGCAGCCATTACGCCGATCACTTCGTAAGACACGCCGTCCACAAGAATCGGCTTGCCGAGCGGATCTTCGTCTGGATACAAGGCTTTGGCTAAATCCGGGCCGATCAGCGCGACGTCTCTGCGGTGCAAATTCTCCCCCTCGCTGATAAATCTTCCTCGTTCCGCTTTGGAATTGAACACTACTTCGTCCTCGGGCAGGATTCCGTGATAATCCACTCCGGCAACTTCCTTACTTTTGTAGCGCGCGCTCATCAGCGGGCGGCCACCCGGCGAGCCCTCCACAACGCGAGGCAGAATCGCAGCCGAGACGGCCTTGACGTCTGGGCAAAGCTCGCCGATAGCTTCGGCATCCCCGAGCGTAAGCGGTTTTCGTGTGCGTTCCTCGGGAGTAAGCCGTCCCGACGTGTGGATGCCGGGATCAAACTTGAAAATGAAGAGCGTATCCGAACCGAAGTCGCTCAGAAATGCGTTTACGTCGTTGTAGACGCCCATCAAAACCGCGACGACGGATAGCAGCGCGGTGATCCCAATCACCACGCCGAGCACGGTCAGAAAAGACCGCATCTTGTTCTCACGCAAAGTCGTGAGAGCCATCTGAGCGTTTTCGCCGAGCGCCATTCGCATTTTGCTCTACTTCTCCTCTAGATCTCTGTCCGCAGCGCTTCAATCGGCTCCAACATGGCCGCTTTTCGTGCTGGATACACACCAAAGAAAATCCCCACGGCCGCCGAGATAAGTTCCGCGATGATGACCGCGGAAATCGGCACGTGCATCGGAATAGAAGTTGTAGCCTTAGCCAGTATGCAGATTCCGTAGGCGATCGCGACTCCGATCGCTCCACCCATGGCCGACATCACACACGCCTCGACCAAAAATTGCAGCAGAATGTCGTGGCGGCTCGCACCGAGCGCTTTGCGAATGCCAATCTCTCGCGTGCGCTCCGTGACCGTCGCCAGCATCACGTTCATAATCACCACTCCGCCGATCACCAAGAAAACCGAAACGACTCCAACCATCGCCATCGCAATCACACCCGTCAGCTGATTCCACAGTTTCATCAGGGTCGCCGAGTCGAGAATCCCGAACGAGTCCGTTTCATTCGGCCCCAGATGACGTCGCGCGCGCATCAGCACACGCGTTTCGTCCTGCGTTCGTTCCATCCACTCCGCTCCGCGCGCCTGGACGTTGATCCAGATTCCCTCGTAGGCTCCGTAAATCTTGATGTACGTCTCCACTGGAATATACGCGAAGTTATCTCGCGATTGCCCCAGGACGGTTCCGATTGGCTTGGCAACGCCAACGACGATGAACGGACGGCTATCAAGCATCACTTCGTGGCCAACCGGGTCCAGCCCCGGAAAGAGTTTGTTGGCCAATTCGGAACCAATCATGGTCATCATCGCCCGGCTGCTTTCATCTGCTTCTGTGATGTACCGGCCGTCCGACATTTCTTGTGCATCGATGTCGGCCATGCTCGCCGACACGCCGCGGATGCTGGTGTCCTGAATAGTAAGCGAACCGACGCGGGACTTTCCCGAAGTCCATACTTCCGCACCTACATGCAGCGGCAGCTTCAGGTTTTCATGCAGCGCCTGATAGTCATCCCAGGTAACAAGCTTGTTCCGGCGCAGGGCTTTGACCAACTCTTCCATTTCCGTGATGATCGGAAACCGCATCACCGTGAACGCATTCGAGCCCAGGTTGGCGACTTTGTTGGCTATATATTGATTTACGCCGGAAATTAGCGCGATCACCACGATCAGCGTGGCCACGGACAGAATGATTCCCAACAGCATGAGAAAGGAGCGCATTTTGTGCGCGCGCAGCGTCTCGAGCGCGACGCCGACCGGTTCTCGCAGGGGCACTCGCCGCTTCATGAACACTGCTCCTTGTTGTTGCTACGCCGTGGACATGCGTAAAGTTTCAGATCCGGTCGTCAGAATTACGGGCTCAGTCGCCCTGACGAGCACTATCAGTTGTTGGGACGCCCCGTCGTGTTCCCGCTGCTGCTATGGTAGTTCGGATAGGGCGGCTTCTTGTGCTTCGGTATGGGATTCTTCTCCAAGTCCGCGAGCAGAAGCTCGACCGCCTTTTCAAGTTGTGGATCGCGTCCTTCGCGCACCGCTTTGGGATCCTGTTCGACCTCCACGTCGGGCGCGATGCCGTGGTTCTCCACTTCCCAATCGTTGTTTGGCGTCCAGAATCCTCGGCTCGGTGCGGTCACGGTGCCTCCGTCCATCAGCGATTCGCCGGGTCCGAAAAATCCTACTAGCCCTCCCCAGGTCCGCTTCCCCACCAGCACTCCGACCTTTGCCTGCCGGAAATGAAATGGCATGGCATCGCCACCAGAACCTGCGTATTCGTTGATGATCATTGCTTTCGGCCCCTGAATCAGGCTCACCGGCGTGGTCATATCTTCGCCGTCTCGTGTGGTGCGGTAATTCATCAGCGTACGCCGGAGATAGTCGAGGATGTAATCCGTGTTTGTTCCGCCACCATTGAATCGCTCATCGACGACCGCTCCGTCTTTGCCTGCCTGCGAGAAAAAATAGCGATTGAAATAGGTGTATCCGCCGCTGGCCGTGTCCGGCAGATAAATGTACGCCAGCTTCCCTTTGCTAAGCTGATCCACTTTGCGGCGGTTGCCTTCGACCCATGCCAGCTCGCGTAGCCCCATCTCGTTTTCCACAGGAACCACGCTCACTTCGCGAGATCCGCTGGCATCCGGGTTTGGCCCGACGCGCAGCAGCACGGATTTCCCAGCCGTCTCTTCAAAAAAGCTGTAGACGTTGTCGCTGCCATGCACTTCATGACCGTTTACGGCCAGCAGATACTCGCCTTCCACGACGTTCACACCAGGCTGCGTCAGCGGCGCATGCAACTGCGGATTCCAATTCTCGCCGTCGTAGACGTGCGAAAATCGATACCGGCCATTTTCGATTTTGTAGTCCGCGCCGAGCAAACCCACGGGAATCCGTTTCATCTCCGGACCATCGCCGCCGCGCACAAAGAGGTGCCCGACGGTGAGGTCGCCCATCGTCTCCTTGAAGATGTAGTTCAAGTCGTCGCGCGAAGCTACGCCCGGCAGGTACGCTGCGAATTTTTTCTCCGTAGCCGCCAAATCCAAACCATGGAATCCGGGGTCATAAAAGAAGTCGCGCTCGATGCGGAATGCCTCGTAATACATCTCTTTCCATTCAACCATCGGCTCGATGCGCACATCCATCGTGGCAAGATTT
>DATEWL010000537.1:0-2602 GCA_035258025.1 Candidatus Acidiferrum sp.
CATGCCGAGAGCCGCAATGACGCGACCCCCTTTGTAAAGAACCGGAGCGGCAATACCGCTCAATCCCTTTTCCAATTCTTCGTGGTCGGTAGCATAGCCCTGACGGCGAGTGAGGTCGAGAGCAACCTTGAGTTTCCTGAGACTTGGGATCGTGAGCGGCGTGTATAACTTCATGCCATTGCGGAAGAGGATGTTGTAGGCCTCACGTTCAGGGAGCCACGCGAGGATGGCTTTGGCTGGCGCAGTGCAGTGCGCAGGAAAGCGTTCGCCGATGAGTGTGCGGACAGTGATGATGGAAGTGGGGGAATCGACGCGGTCGAGACAGATGATACCGCCGGCGCCGGGAACGGCGAGGCTGACGCTTTCGTTGGAGCGCCGGGCGAGTTCGAGGAGAAAGGGGCGTGCTTCAAACTGCAGGGAGCGCGCGTGGAGAGCGCGGCTGCCGAGTTCGTGAAATTTGATGCCGAGACGATATTTTTCGTTTAGAGGGTTCCGCTCGATGAGATGGAATTTTTGCATGGCGGCGAGGAGACGATGGACGGTGGACTTGTTGAGGGCGAGGCCGGAAGAGAGCTGAGCGAGGCTGATTTCGGGGTCTTGCTCTCCCAGGCGAATGAGGATGCGCATGGCCTTTTGCAGCGATTTGCTGGAGCCCGGAGAGCGATGTGATGTGGCGCGCGGCGACATGGCGTTCGGATAGGTAGTCACAATGTGAAACTACATTTTGCAATATAAAACAATAGAATTTCGGAGGAAGCAAGGCGATTCTTAGGGAGACACGGCTGAAAATTGATCGCGGAGCGGTTTTTAGTGACTGGCCGGTGGGGAGGACGCAGGGAGGGATTGGTTGGCGCGAAAGATCACGTAGGCGCGGATGGTTTCGACATTTTCCTTCGAGAGTTCTTTCGAATAAGAAACCATTCCATAGGCTTTAAGCGAACCACCGAGAACCACATCGGTCCATGCTGAGTTCTCTAGGGTGCCGGAATAGCGCAGGTCCGGAAGGACACCACCGCTTACGGCGACATCTCCATGGCAAGTGGAGCAGTAATTCTGGAAGAGCCCTTCGCCCTTTTGCACTGTTGCGGCGCTGGCCGTCGGTGGGGGCGGCTTCAATTGGGGTTGCGTTATTTGTGGGAGCGGCGGCAAGCTCGCGTTGCCACCCAATTTAAATGCGAGCACACGGCTAATATTCTGGGGCCTGCCCACTTTCAGCGCGATTTCTCCCGTGGCGAGAGGGAATGCGCCACCCCAACCAACTACGACGGCGACGTACTGTTCTTTGCCGACTGTGTAGGTGATGGGAGCTGCGACAACGCCGCTTTGCGCCTCGGCGGACCACAATTTCTTACCCTTATCGGCTTGATACGCTTCCATATTTCCTTGCGCTGTGCCTTCAAAGAGAAGATTCCCGGCGGTCGATAGAATTCCGCCGTTAACCGGGCTGGTGCGATCGATTCGCCAGACTTCTTTTTGTTGGATGGGATCCCATGCGGACAAATGCCCTTTGATGCTATCGAGAACGGCTTTCTTCACATCCGGTTTTTGTGGCATGCCCGCGGCTGCGAAGTCGATGGCAGTGTTGTACGCTAGATTTCTTGCCTCAAAATGTTCTTCCGACTTGTAGAGGAACCCGGCCTCCTCCACAGGAATGTAGACCAATCCCGTTTGCGGGCTGTAAGACATGGAGTGCCAGGTGTGACCGCCGAGCGGACCGGGAGTAAGCGGCGCGCCTTTGCCAGTGGCTTCGTATCGCGCGCTGACGCTTTCGATTGGACGGCCGGTCGCCGGATCGATCCCCGTCGCCCAGGTGACCGTGGTATACGGCTTTGCGGAAATGACTTGTCCCGTAGCGCGATCGAGCACGTAAAAGAATCCGTCCTTTGGAGCTTGAAAGAGAACTTTTCGCGGAGCGCCTTCGAGGGTGACGTCGGCGAGGATGATCGGGGCGGCCGCATCGTAGTCCCATGCATCGCCCGGAACTTCCTGGTAGTGCCAAACGTACTCGCCGGTATCGGGCTTCAGCGCCACGATCGAACTTGTGAACAAATTGTCTTTCCCCTGCGGGCTGCGCGCTCGGCGGTTCCACGGAGTTCCATTGCCCGTTCCGATAAAAAGCAGATCGAGTTCGGGATCGTAGACGATCGAATCCCAGACAGTGCCGCCTCCGCCGAGCTTCCACCATTCGCCGCTCCAAGTTTTCGCGGCTTTCTCAAGGGCCGGGCTTTCGAACGGTTTCGTGGGATCACCGGGAACCGTGTAGAAGCGCCACGCGAGCTTGCCCGTCTCAGCGTCGTATGCGGAGACGTAGCCGCGCACGTCCATTTCCGCGCCGCCGTTGCCGATAAGCACTTTGCCTTTGACGACCCGCGGAGCGCCGGTGATGGTGTAGCGATACTTGGGATCGATGGTGAGAGTTTCCCAGACGGGCTTTCCTGAGGCGGCGTCGAGTGCGATGAGGCGGCCGTCGAGTGCGCCGACAAACACTTTTCCGCGCCAAACCGCAACGCCGCGATTGACCACGTCGCAGCAAGCGTTGACGGCCCACTCTGGCGGGATCTTCGGATCGTAGGACCACAGTTTCTCGCCAGTGGCGGCGTTC
>DATEWL010000538.1:0-5531 GCA_035258025.1 Candidatus Acidiferrum sp.
ATGAAAATGCGGTTGAATTTTTGTTCGTACGCGCGGTTGCCTGCCGCAAGAGCGATCTTGACATCCTCGCCTGCAGCTCCAACTTTTTGCTGTTCTTGGCCTGACCAAGCGGCAGACCGCGCAGGCGCGGAGGTTGGCGAAAGTGAATCGCCAATCCGCGGATGGCTTCGAAACGCTTCCAACCAATCGGCTTCCGGGAGGCCTTTCCAGACTCCGTCACAGGCAGCCAATAAGGCCGCTTCATGGAGGAGTGGTCTTCGAGCTGCCATCCCGTGCGCCCAGGCTTTTGAGCCGCAACAGGGCAAGATCTCCTCAGCGGCTTTGCCCTGCTCCAAGCCATTCCATCGCGCGAGCACATTTTTCGCATTTTCGCTGCGCAAGCCTCGTGCGCTTAGCTGCTCCAGGAACTCCGCGACCAGGTTTCCCGCTACAGCCGCGCGATAGCGAGCCGAGGAACGGATGTCATCAATGGGGCGGACTTCCGAGGCAGCCATAGTTCTCGCGGATTGGATAAGCAGGGGATCGATGTGTTTTCCCTTTACGATTCGTTCCGTCTCTGACAAACGCACGGGAATGGGAGCAATGCTTCCCATGGCGAGGCGAATGTCATCAACCACGCCATCCGCCAAGAGTCCCAACGCCGCGAGGCACACTTTCGAAATCGCTTGTGCATTGCGTGCTCCGACTTTGCGCGCATGGGCATAGTAACCTGAAAATTGTCTTTTCAGGCAGATGGCGCGGATCAGTTCGCCGGCTGCGAGCTGGGTTTTGCGGTAGCCGATGTGAAAGCCTACATAGGGAACGCGACGTTCGCCTCGCGCAGAAACGAGAAGGAGGTCTGCCTCATACACCAGAAGTGCGGGGAGAGAATCCGCGGCTGGTGAAGCATTTATGATATTGCCGCCGAGCGTTCCGCGATTCTGGTTGGCGATTCCGCCGGTCCAGCTTGCGGAGCTGGACAACAATGGAAACTCGCGATTGATCAATTCGTGTTCGCGCAAATCGGTGTACGTGCATCCCGCGCCTATTTGGATTTCGTCCGCCGTAACTTCGATGCGACGCAACTCTGGAAGATTCCAGATGCTTACCAACTTGCGCGCGGGGAGTTTTCCGGCGGAATATTGCACCATGACGTCCGTGCCACCAGCGATGGGAAGCCATCCGCCCGGTTCGCGAGCGAGAAGCGATAGAGCATCGGGCAAAGTGCGCGGGGCGACAAGTTCGAATTCAGCAGGGTAGGCTTTCACGTTGAGGCTCCGCGGCGTGCAGCGTCCGCCACGGCTTCAAAGATTTGAATATAGCCGGTGCAGCGGCAAAGATTGCCGGAAAGCCCTTCGCGGATTTCTTCGAGAGTGGGTTGCGGCTTTTTCTCCAGCAGATGAAGGGACGCCAGAATCATTCCTGGAGTGCAGATGCCGCATTGGGCGCCGCCGCAGACGAGAAATGCTTGCTGCAAGATTTGCAAGCGGCCGTCTGCTGCAAGGCCCTCGATCGTAACGATTTTCGTGTCGTTCGCCTGGAGCGCGGGAATAAGACAACTATTCACTAGCATTCCGTCGATCAAAACGGAGCAGGAACCGCACTCGCCCTCGCCGCAGCCTTCTTTTGTCCCTGTCAATCCAAGCTCGTGCCTAAGAACATCCAGGAGGCGCTCCATCGCGTAAACATGCACGGTTTCCAGTTTTTCGTTGACCGTGAAAGTGATTTCGGATTTTGCGCGATCCAGTGGGGCTTGGCTCATTCTCCTCCTCGCGCGGTTGGGGCCACGATCTCGGGCGTCGCACTTTCGGAGAGCGCGGCGAAGATGTCTTCTGGTAGCAAAGGAATCGAATTGAAAGAAACGTTTAGCGCGTCTTCGATGGCGTTGACAATCGCCGGGGCAGGGCCGTCCATCGGTAGTTCGCCAATTCCTTTTGCGCCATAGGCTCCATGATCGTTGCCCAATTCTTCGAAATAAACGCGAATCGGAGGAAGATCGGCGGACGTGGGCATGATGTAGTTGGTCATCTGGCCGTTCTGCATGCGACCTTGCTCCCAAATCACTTTTTCGTATAGGGCGAAGCCGATGCCTTGTGCAACGCCGCCGGTGATTTGTCCTTTCGCGAGAACGGGGTGAAGGACCTTGCCTACCTCTTGAAGCGCGACGAAGTCATCTACGGATACGCTGTACGTGGTCAGATCCGCCGTGACTTCCGCGACGTAAACCGCCCAAGCAAATGCCGCGTACGCAGAACCGCGATATTTTTCCTCGTCCCAAACGATATCGCCAGGCTGTTCGTACTGCGCCAAGCTGCGGAATTTGCCGTGTTTTGCGACGTAGGCGCGGCAGGAGGCGCGGAATTCTTCGGGCGTGTAAGAATCGGGGAGCATGCCGCTCGCTGTCAGGGTTTTCTCGATTCCAACGGCGGCCGATTGCACGAGTTTTCCAACGACCATGACCGTGCGCGAGGCGACTGTGGGGCCGCTGTTCGGCACCGCGTGCGTGTCGGGTTGAGCGATGCTGACGTCTTCATACTTCAGACCGAGAGCTTCGGCGACAATCTGGCACAACACCGTGTTGGTTCCCTGACCGAATTCCGTGCTGGAGACGAGAATGCGTAAGCTGCCGTCGGTGCAGGCTTCCACTCCAACCACCGATCCTAGAAAGCGCTCGCCGGAACCAGTGAATCCCGCGCCGTGCAGAAAAGTGGCAATACCTATTCCTTTTTTGTGGGAGCCCTGCGGATTGTACTGTGCGAATTGTTCTTTTTTTGCGCTGTAGTCCGACAGTTCAAGCGCGCGGTCGAGAAGTTTTCCTAGATCAATCTCTTCGTTCACCGTCTGTCCTGTTGTAGTGGTCTGGCCGGGCTTGAGGAAATTTCGGCGGCGGATTTCGATGGGTGAAAGACCGACGATCTGAGCGATGCGGTCCATGTGGCGCTCGAGCGCGAAGAGGGACTGCGGGGCGCCGAATCCGCGGAAAGCGCCGTGCGGCGGCGCGTTGGTAGCGACGGCTTTGGCGTGAATGCGAACGCTGGGCCAATAGTAGGCGCCGCCGGCGTGAATAGCACCGCGGGAAAGGACGACCGGCGACAACGTTTTGTAGGCGCCACCGTCGATTGTGAAATCGATTTCTCCGCCGAGAATTCTGCCGTCTTTGGTGACGGCGGTGCGGTGGCGGGTGCGCGAAGGATGACGCTTTGTGGTGGCCGCCATGTCCTCCATGCGGTCGTAGATAATTTTCACGGGCTTGCCAGACTTCACCGCGAGGAGCGCGGCGTGGGCGGCGATCATCGAGGGGTATTCTTCTTTGCCGCCAAACGCTCCGCCGGTTTCCATTTGCACGACGCGGACGCGATCCGCGGATAAGTTGAAAAGTTTCATTAGAGCTTTGTGGACGTAGTAGGGGCATTGGAGGGAACCCCATACGGTGAGGCCTTGTTGCGGATCGAAGGCGGCAATCATTCCGTTGTTTTCTATGTAGAGCTGCTCTTGCGCGCCAGTCGTGTATTCGGCCTCGACGATGTGGTGTGCGTCTTGCCAGACGGCATCGACATCGCCTTTTTCGATTAGATAGCTTTTGAAGGTGTTGTCTGCGCCCCAGATAATTTGTGAGGGTGCCTCACTTTCCTCCATGCTGAAGATCGCGGGGAGCGGTTCGTATTCGACGGATATGGCTTCGACGGCTTTTGGGAGGAGATGGCGGTCCGGATGTGCGAATAGGAGAAGAGGCTCTTCGGAATGATTGACGATTCCATCGGCAAGACATGGCTGATCGTCTTCGATGAGTGCGATGCAATTTTTTCCAGGTATGTCTTTGGGCGAGACGATTACGAATTCGTTCCAATCGATGCCTGGGCCGAAGGTGAATGTTTTGATTTTGCCGCGAGGAATGCGGCTGCGGACGGTGGCGCCGTAAAGCATGCCGGGCAAAACCATGTCGTCGACATAGCGCGCCTCCCCAGTGACTTTGGCGCGGCCTTCCATGCGCGGGACCGAGGTGCCGACAATCGGAGGATTTTTCATTCGAATCGCGGAATCATTCAGTGTTTTGCAGGGCTTGCCTGCTTGCAATAGTGTATGACAGACAAATCGAAACTTGGGTGTAGGAGTCTTTTTTAGGGCGCGGCATTAGCGGCGGTGCTCCACGCCTAGTGGATCGCCAGGAAACTGGCCGTCGCTGAAAACTTTTCTGCCTCGAAGATAAGTGGCTTTCACTACGCCGCGCAGTTTTTCCCCGAGGTACGGCGAAACCGGGTGCCGGTAATACAAACGGTCTTCGCACACTACGAACTCGCCTTCCGGATCGAAAACAACGAAATCGGCGTCGTTGCCCGGAGCGAGGCGGCCTTTGCGGGTGTGGCAGCCGGCTAATTTTGCGGGAGCTTCCGACATCCAGCGCGCGATATCGGTGAGAGAGAATCCTCGTTGCCTGGCTTCGGTGTACATCAGCGGAAGAGCGATGGAGAGGCTTGCGATGCCGCCCCAGGCGGTGCGGAAATTTCCTTCGGCGAGGCGCTTCATTTCCGGTGGGCAGGGAGAATGATCTGTCGCGACGAGGTCGATCGTTCCGTCGCGGAGGGCTTGCCACAATTGTTCGCGGTTTTCGCGGCTGCGAATGGGCGGGGCGCATTTGAAAAGCATTGCGCCCTTGGGGATTGTTTCAGCGGTGAGATGCAGATAGTGGGGGCAGGTTTCGACGCTTACGGGAAGACCTTCGGAACGTGCGTCGCGCAGTTCGGGAAGAGCTTGGCTGGCGGAGAGATGGACGATGTGCAAGCGGAATTTGTATTCGCGGCGTGCGGACAGGAGCAATCGGATCGCGGAGAGTTCGGCCTCTGCGGGGCGCGATTGGAGATAGGTTTCGTAGAGTGACCAATCCGCATTCGCCAAATTTGCGGTGGCGGAATCTATAGGAGCGGGCAGTTCCGCGTGGACGAGGAGTGGCAAGCCTGTCCGAGCAACATGGGGTAAAGCAGCGCGTAACTGCGACTCTGTGACCATCGTGAAGCCATCAATTCCGGGATGAACTAGAAAACATTTGAAGCCGGGGACTCCGGCGTTGGCCAGCGGCTCGATGTCGAGCGGGTTGTCGGCGACGACTCCTCCCCAGGCCATCCAATCGACGCGGCATCGGCCTTGCGCGGCGGCGCGTTTGGCTTTGAGTGCGGCGACACTGGTTGTGGCGGGCAAGCAATTCAAAGGCATGTCGACCAAAAGCGTGTATCCGCCCGCTGCTGCGGCGCGCGTGGCGGTCTCGAAGCCTTCCCATTCCGCGCGGCCGGGATCGTTGATGTGGACGTGGGAGTCGACCAGGCCGGGAAGAATCGCGGCATCGCCAAAATCGTGGAGTTCTGCTTGCGGAGGGATTTGATCGGGAGCGACGACGTCGACGATGCCGTCTGCTTCGACGAGCAGAGCGGCTGGGCGCACGGCGTCCGGAGTTACAACACGGCGAGAAAGGAAGGCGCGCAAACTCATAGTGAAAGCGGTCCGGAGAAAAACTCGTGAGAATGAGACCCGAGCGTAGACTTATATCTGCAGGTTTTCAA
>DATEWL010000539.1:0-9628 GCA_035258025.1 Candidatus Acidiferrum sp.
GGCGACACCTGTGCTTGCAGAACCAGCTCCAAGAAAAACGATCTGTTGGTCGCGGAGCGAAGAGCCCGCCACGCGAACGGCAGAAAGGATGGCGCCGAGCGTGACAGCGGCCGTGCCCTGAATGTCGTCGTTGAAGGTGAGCATTTGATCGCGGTAGCGATTGAGAATGGGACGCGCATGGACTCCGGAGAAGTCTTCCCACTGAAGAAGTGTGGAGGGAAGAACTTTTTTGACGGCGGCGACGAAGGCGTCGATGAAACTATCGTAATCGGCGCCCGTGACGCGGGCGTGCCGCCAGCCAAGATATTCGGGATCGCGAAGACGTTCCTCATTATTTGTGCCGACATCCAAAACGATGGGCAGAGTACGTGCAGGATGAATTCCACCGATGAGAGTGTAAAGAGAAAGTTTGCCGATGGGGATGCCGAGTCCACCAACGCCTTGATCACCTATGCCGAGAATGCGTTCGCCATCGGTAACCACGATGACGTCAACTTCAGGATTTGGGTGGTTCCGCAGGAGCGCGGGAATAGAATGGCGAAGCGGATAGGAAATGAAAAGGCCGCGAGGCCGCCGATAGATGTGGCTGAATTCCTGGCAGCCGAGTGCGACGACGGGTGTATAGACGATGGGCAACATTTCTTCAATGTGGCCGAGGAGCAAGCGGTAGAAGAGCACCTCGTTTGCGTCTTGAAGCTGGCGGAGATAGATGTGGCGCTCGAGATCGTTGGGCTTGAGAGAGAAGGCTTGATAGGCTCGGACGGACTGATCATCGAGCGATTCGACCACGGGCGGAAGAAGGCCGTGGAGGCCGAAAGTCTCGCGCTCGTCTAAACTGAAGGCCGTGCCTTTGTTGAGGGCGGGATTGTTGAGGAGTTCCATGCCGCGAAGTCGGACGGCGCGAACGACGCTTGGCTGCGAGAGGTTTGGCTGAGAGATATCGCTCTGGGCCATTGCAGCGAAAGTGTATCACTCTGATGCTGTGACACTCGACGCCGTTTGTGAGCATCCGGATGAGGTACTTGGGAGGATTTCCAGCGCGCTGAGTTTTGACAGGCTGAGGTGAGTCTGCGACGCGAACAATAAGAAGTTGAAATGGACACAGCGAGAGGTTCATTGTTGAATGCGGTTGAGCCGTTGCGCAGTAAAGAAAGCGAGTTTTCCCATGGCTGAGGCGGAAACAGATCTAAGCAAGAAATACGACGCGGTGATCGTTGGATCGGGTGCGGCCGGAGGAATGGCAGCGCATGTCCTGACAACTCACGGGCTGCAGGTTTTGCTTCTCGAAGCGGGAAAGAAATTGGACATCGAAAAGGAATTGCGTTCGATGGAATGGCCCTACGACAACGCGTACCGGGGAGCGCTTCCGCCGGGCTCGCATTCGATCGGCTTTAATGAGTACACCATCCGGAGGCCGCCTTTCGGCCCGGGCTTTGAAAAATCGAAAAATCTTTACAGTTATATTGGCAACAGCGACTACACCAAGAACATCGTCGTCAACGAACGTGAGAATCCCTACACGGGAACGAATTACGCGTGGGTTCGCGCTCGCTGTCTGGGAGGCAAGACAAATATTTGGGGACGGCTCGCGCTTCGGCTCTCCGATTACGACTTCAAGGCCAAGGACCGAGACGGTTTCGGCGAAAACTGGCCGATCAGTTACAGCGACATCGCTCCTTATTACGACAAGGTGGATCTGTATCTCGGCATAACCGGCGTGAAAGAAAATCTGCCGTATCTGCCGGACAGTATTTTTCAGCGGCCCACGAAATTGAATTGCGCGGAGGTGAGGCTCCAGCAAGGGCTAAAGAAAATGGGGCGCGTGTTGACGCAGTATCGCGCGGGCGTAACAACCGACGGCCTGAAGCACAACAAATATCGCAGCCGCTGCTATGGACGCGGCGCATGCGAGCGAAAAGGTGGCTGTGATATTCACGCTGCGTTCGATTCGCCAACCGGGCTAATTTACCCGGCGATGGATACCGGCAACCTAACGCTGCGAACGAATTCGACCGTTCGAGAAATCACCGTCGATCCCCAGACTGGCAAAGCTTCCGGCGTACACTTCACCGATTCGCAAACGATGAAGGACTACACGGTGCGCGGCAAGGTGGTGATTGTTGCGGCGTCGACGCTAGAATCGGCTCGGCTTCTTTTGCTTTCGAAATCGCGGCTTTATCCGAACGGGCTCGCCAATTCGAGCGGGCATGTCGGCCACAATTTCTGCGAACACATCATGGGGCCGTACGTTGCCGGGCAGGCTATGGATCTTGTCGGGAAACCTCCGACGCTTGACGACGGCCGGCCGGGCGGTTTTTACCTGGCGCGTTTTCGCAATCTGGCGGAGAAGAATCCGAACTTCATCCGCGGCTATGGATTTGAGGGTGGAAGCGGAAGCAGCATGTTTCCACCGGGCACGGACCAGAACGGATTTGGCGCTTCGTTCAAGGAAGAAATCCGGAAGAATCAGGGCTCATACATTGCTATGGGAGCGTTTGGAGAAGTGTTGGCGCGTTACGAAAACTTTGTCGATCTCGATCCGGTGGTGAAGGACAAATGGGGCATCCCGGCGCTGCGCTTTCATTACAAATTCGGCGAGAACGAGCACAATATGGCCAAGGATATGAAGGAGACGGCGCAGGAGATGTTCGAGGCCGCAGGGTTGAAGATTGTTTATGTGAGCGACCGCGTGCTCACCGAAGGATGGTCGATCCACGAACTTGGAACGGCGCGCATGGGAAATGATCCGAAAACATCGGTGCTCAATCAATTTCAGCAGTCCCATGACGTGAAGAATTTGTTTGTGGTGGATGGCAGCGCGTTTGTGAATGCCAGTTGCCAGAATCCTACGTGGACGATCATGGCGCTATGCTGGCGCTCGTGCGACTACCTGGCGGATAAATTGGCGAAGAACGAGTTGTGAACACCTGTTGGCTCTTGGAAAGAATGCGCTGTGATGCGAGGAGGAAAAATGTCCGCGAGTGACCCCATCGATTTGAAGCAGGATCGGCGTCAATGGTTGAAAACTTCGGCGACCGTTCTGGGGGCGGCAGTTTTGCCTTTCTCCGGAGCAATGGAGGAAGTTTCGCCGGCAAATCCACAAGCTGCACAGCCTGCCGCCGGAGCATCTCCTGCGGGGACCGCGGTCGCAAGCTCAGGCGCTCGTTTTTTCACCCCGGCGCAGCATGCGATGATCGAAGAATTGTCTGAGACCATCATTCCCGCCGATAGCCACTCAGGCGGAGCGAAAGCCGCGAAGGTGGCCGATTACATCGAGCAAAGGATTCGAGAGAGTGTGGACGAGCAGCAGAAGGCGCTGTGGCGCGAAGGGCTGCGACTCATGGAGTCGATGAGCCAGCACTACAATGGAAAATCATTCGTTGATTCGAGCACGGAAGAAAAGATCGCGGTCCTCAAGGTGCTTTCCGATAATGGGCAGTTGACCGAGCTTCCCGAAGTGCAATTTTTCCACGAGCTAAAGAGTTTGACGGTGCGCGGCTACTACACAAGCAAGATCGGCATTCACGACGACCTCGAATACCAGGGAAACCGCATTCTGATGGAGTTCGTCGGCTGCGGCGATCCCACCCCTCCGACTAAGTAAAGATCAGAACATCTTCATTCCAGTCTTCCTTTCGTAGCAGACACTTGGGCGCTAGTGCCTCCCTGCTGGCGACGCACGAATTGGTACAGAGGTAGGCCCGCCAGGACAGCGATGCAGCCAAGGACTGGCTGCCGCGGGCTGCGCGCCACGAGAAGAACAAGAAGGAGCAGAACAAGGGCCAAGAAGACCGTGGCTGCGACCCAGTGGCGTGAGGCCCGCGTATTGACTCTGGTGTCCGGCGCACGTTCTCGAGACACGAAAAGTCCAGCGACTGTCAGCCCGAGAAAAAAGACGGCAACAAAAATAAAGTACGCGATGATCTGCTGAAAAGTGCCAAGAACAATCAACAGAGACGCAATCGCGGCCTGAATCACGATGGCACGGGCGGGAGTACCGAAACGAGGGTGCGTCTTTGCAACCGCGGAGAGAAAGAGTCCATCGTTGGCCATGGCGTAGTAAACGCGGGGAGCGCAGATCATGAAGACTCCTAAGCTGCCCAAGACGCAGAGCACTACGACCGTGGCGAGAATCTTTCCGCCCAGAGGACCGAAAAGGACTTCGCCCGCTTGGGCGACAAACGTTTCGTCGGAAGTTACGTTTTGCAATGGAATCAGATAGACAAAGACGATGCTCACTAGAATGTAGACAGCGGTAACAAGCAAGACGCCGAGCAGCATGGCTCGAGGCATGGTCTTTTCCGGATCGCGCACTTCCCCGCTGATTTTCGTGACATCCCACCATCCACCGAAGGAGAAAAACGCGCCGACCATGGCGCCAGCCAGCGCCGGCAGCAACGGTAACGAGCCAGAACGCTGCGCAACAAACGGAATGAAGTTTGACCAGTGGCCGACTCGAAAAACAAAAGCCCAAACCGTGATCAGCAGTAGCACTCCGACTTTCATCCAGGTGAGCCGGCGAAGAAAACTAGCGCTGACTTTGGTGCTGAAAGCATTCAGCAGGGCGAGCGAAAGAACCACGGAGATCGCAACGTATTTTGCGGCCGCGGGTGGCCAGCGAAAAATATAAGCGGTATAGCTGGCTGTGCCGGTGGCAAGAGCCGCGGTCAATCCTGGATCAAGTACGAGCAGGCACATCCATCCGTAAAGAAAAGCGACTCTGGGACCAAAACATTCCAGAAGATAGACGTACGAGCCGCCGGACCTGGGATAACGCGCGGCAAGTTCACCATAGCAGAGAGCGCCGCTCAACGTCATGCCGCCAATGATAATCCACACGGCGAGCAACCAAAACGGAGAGCCGAGAGACTTCGCCATGCCCGCGGGCGTAAGAAAAATCCCGACGGCGATGGCTTCTCCAGCGACCGCCGCTGCGGCCGAGCCAAGGCCCAGTTCTCGTTTTATGACGGCTTCTTCTGGCGGTACAGATGGCATCGTTGCTTTCGCAAATGGATCAGGGTTGTTGCAGTCTCTGCAGCTCCACGCGCGGGGAAGCCTATACTACTAGCTAAGAATTGCTCTAATGCTTTTGCAGTATCGCCAAGCCGGCCCGTTCTTCCTATATCGGACCTTTGTCGGACCTTGCGGGAACAATACCGACGCCCAGACGTATCAATAATATATAGCGTCAAAAGATGCCAGAAGGCCCGGCTTGAACTTATGGAGTGTCCGGTCATGGGACACAGATTCCCATATACGGCCAGAGCGGGGGGATTTCCTCTTGGTTGGTGTGCCGTAAGCCATTGACAAAGCGAGGCTTTAGGCGAATTCTGTTGGGCAAGGGATTTGCGCCTAAGAAAGGCGATAACTACTATGGACATCCAAAGACCATCCAACGCAAGAGCCAAGAAAATCCGACGGATTGCCTACGGCACCGTCGCGCTGATTTTACTAGTCGGGGTCACTTACGCCCTGTCGAAGCTTAAGCCAGCCGCGCCGTCGGTGGACAAAGGCACGGTCTGGTCGGACGACGTGAAGCGCGGCCCGATGCTGCGCGAAGTGCGCGGGCTGGGGACGCTTGTTCCCGAAGACATTCGGTGGGTCGCGGCGCAGACAGACGCCCACGTGGAGAGATGGGTTTTGCGACCGCCGGCCATTGTTAAGCCGGACTCCGTCATCATGGAATTGAGCGACCCGACGGTGCAAAAGGATGCACTCGACGCGGAATACCAGCTTAAGGGAGCGGAAGCGGATTACCAGAACATGAGGGTACAGGTTAACAGTGACTTGATGAGCCAGAAGTCAACAGAAGCGTCTGTGCGAAGTGACTACGAACAGGCAAAAATTCAGCACGATACGGATGCACAGCTCGCGGACCAAGGGCTCACGTCACGGCTCATTGAGCAGCAGTCGAGGGTAAAGGCGGACCAGCTTGCAATACGTCTGCAGCTGGAGGCCGAGCGGACCAAAATCGCGTCGGATTCAGCGACCGCTAAACTTGCCGCGCAACAGGCTAAGGTCGATCAAATGAAGGCACTCTACCAGTTGAAGGAGAGTCAGGTGCAGGCGCTCCATGTGCGGGCAGGCATCGACGGAGTGCTCCAGCTTCTACCTGTGGATGTCGGGCAGCACGTGACACCGGGAATGAACCTCGCGCGTGTGGCGGATCCGAAGAAGCTGAGAGCGGAAGTGAAGATTGCCGAGACGCAAGCGAAAGATGTGGTTCCTGGGCAGAAGGCGTCGATCGACACGCGCAATGGAATCGTAAACGGCCACGTTTCGCGCGTCGACCCCTCGGTGATAAATGGCACGGTGACGGTAGACGTGACAATCGATGATCCTCTTCCGCCAGGTGCGCGACCGGATTTGAGTGTGGACGGCACAATCACTCTTGAGAATCTGAGGGATGTGCTCTACGTCGGTAGGCCGGTACACGGACAGTCCGACAGCACGATTGGACTCTTCAAGCTTACCGCGGATGGGTCGGAGGCGACGCGAGTGAACGTGAAGTTGGGGCGGAGTTCCGTCAATACGATCGAAATCCTTGATGGGTTGAAAGTGGGCGACAAGGTGATTTTGTCCGACATGTCGGCCTGGGACAATTTCGACCGCATCCGGCTGAACTAGAGCAGCTAATTCGCGGCGGACAGGCGGCCTGCAAACGAGTTCGGGGCTTTATTTCTCTCATTCACTAGATGGAAGTTCTGCGTTTCTTGCGGAGGCCCAGTTGCAGACTCTCTGGCAAGACATTCGCTACGGGTTGCGAATGTTGGCGAAGAATCCGGGCTTCACAGCAGTAGCCGTTGCCACGCTGGCCCTTGGCATCGGCGCAAATACCGCGATATTCAGTCTTGTGAATGCCGTGATGCTGCAATCGATTCCGGTTCGCGATCCCCAAAAACTAGTGGTCCTGCGCTGGTCGGCGCACGGACATCCTCAAAACGCGGGCTCGAGCAGTTACGGCGATTGCCAGTGGTCGAAATGGACCGATAAGGTTTCCGGCAGTTGCTCGTTCTCCTATCCGATGTTCAAGGCATTCCGCGAGCATAGCGAAGCTTTTTCTAGTGTTGGTGCATTTGCCGGACCTGCCCAACTGGACCTGACTGGCAACGGAACGGCAAGCATAACGCGCGCAGAAATTGTGTCGGGCGATTACTTCCAGACGCTCGGAGTTCAGGCTACTGCGGGACGAACGATAGAGCCCAGCGACGAGCGGCCCGGCGCGGAAGCCGTGGCGGTTCTGAGCTATGCCTACTGGCAAGGCGCATTTGGTGGCGCCCAGAGTGCAATCGGAAAAACCATTAAGCTGAACAACCTCCCGTTCACGATCATTGGCGTGGCGGACCCTGGCTTCACGCGGCTAACGCCGGGACACACGCAAGACATGTGGCTGCCGCTCTCACAGTTTGGTCCGCTACGGCTCCATTGGGGACGCGGGACCGACGATGAAAGAAACTGGTGGCTCGCGGTCGTAGGCCGCCTGAAACCGGGAATGCCTCTGGGGCAAGCCGAGTCTGGCGTGAGTCTGCTATTTCACAATGAAATTATCCAAGAAAAACAGCTTAAGGTGGAGGACGACCCGCAAGTTACGTTAACGCCGGCGCAGAAGGGGCTTTCCGGAATTCGTGGAGAGCTGGAGCAGCCGCTCTTCATTTTGATGGTAGCGGTCGGGATTGTCCTATTGATTTCGTGCGCGAACGTGGCGGGCCTGATGTTGTCGCGAGCATCGGCGAGGCAAAAAGAGATTGCGGTGCGGCTGGCTCTGGGAGCTGGGAGAGGACGCGTGATCCGGCAACTTTTGACGGAGAGCGTGATGCTCTCCTTTGCCGGAGCAGCAGTCGGAGTGGTGCTGGCGTATTGGGGCGCGAGTGCCTTGGCGGCATTTGCCTCGGCGAACCGCTATTCGAATTTTCAGATCAACGCAGATCCGGACGTGCGAGTGCTTGCACTCACAGTGGCCGTGGCCGCGCTAACAGGCATCCTGTTTGGACTTGCGCCGGCGTTTCGAGGGACGCGCGTTAACGTCGCACCGACCCTCAAAGAGAATGCGGGCAGCATCTCCGGAACAAGCTTTGGCGGAAACCGTCGATTTGGACTGGGCAGCGGGCTTGTCGTTGCACAGGTGGCTCTTTCAGTGATTGTGCTGGCCGGAGCCGGGCTGGTGGTTCGTTCGCTGGCGAATTTGAAAGCGATTGATCCGGGCTTTGACACGCGAAACGTGCTGCAGTTTGGAGTCAATCCAACTCTCACTGGCTATTACAAAAGCGAGCAAGTTGAACCGCTCTATCGCGAACTGCAGAGCAGGTTCAGCGGTCTGCCCGGAGTCCTTTCCGTAAGTTATTCGTCGGATACGCTGCTCGATGGGGGATTGTGGACGGAGGACGTAAAGATCGAAGGGCGAATCGATAAGTCCACGGTCGAAACGCAAATGCTGGCGGTTGGGCCGGACTTTTTCTCGACGATGAAGATTCCGGTGATGACTGGCCGGACGCTGACTCACAAGGATTTGCAGTCCAAGCAAGATATTGCGGTTGTGAACCGGGCGTTTGTTAAGAAATTCCTGGAGAATCGCGCCCCGCTTGGATTGCACTTTGGCGGTGACGACCCCAAGAGTGCGCAGTACGAAATTGTTGGGGTCGTGGGAGACACGAAATATGCCGGCTTGCGCGACGAGATCGCACCCACTGCGTACATTCTCCTTAGAGACGGCGACGCACACTTTGCGTTAAGGGCGGCGATAAATCCGCAAGCGCTGCTTCCTGGGGTGCGCAAAGTTGTGAGCGATCTGGACAATAACTTGCCGCTGTTCGACGTTAGAACACAAACAGAACGAATTGAGCGCTTGCTCTTCAACGAGCGGCTGCTGGCGCGCCTGGCGAGCCTGTTCGGACTGCTCGCGCTTTTGCTTGCTTGCATCGGGCTGTACGGCTTGTTGTCTTATGAGGTAGCGCGGCGCACGCGCGAGATTGGAATCCGAGCGGCACTCGGGGCGCAGAACCGAGACGTTCTGCGGCTGGTGGGAAGACAAGGATTAGTGCTGGTTGCGTTCGGAATGGCGTTCGGGATTCTCGCCGCGATTGGCGTGACGCGTTCCTTGCGGAGTCTGCTTTATGAAGTTCGGCCAAGCGATCCGATTACGTTTTTCGCCGTTTGTGCGCTGCTGACGATCGTCGCGCTGGCAGCGTGTTACATCCCGGCGCGGCGTGCGACGCGCGTCGATCCCATGGTGGCGCTGCGCTATGAGTAGGAGGAGCTGATGCAAATCCTATTGCAGGACATTCGCTACGGATTGCGGATGCTCGGGAGAAATCCGGGGTTCACGGCGGTTGCCGTGCTGGCGATTGCTCTAGGCATCGGCGTGAACGCGGGAATCTTCTCCGTTTTGAATGGGGCGGCGCTGCGGATGCTGCCGGTTCCTAGCGCCGGGCAGATTGTCAGCGTGGACCAAATCTTTCACGGAAAAACTACACGCAATGTTCACGGCGAGCCCACGCTTTTTTCCCATTCCGAATTCCAGGACTATCGCGCGAACAACAATGTTTTTTCCGGCTTGCTGGCCTACGAGCCTTTCTTGAGCGCGACACTCGCGGGCGGAAGAGCGCGTCAGCTCTACGGCCAGCTCACCTCT
>DATEWL010000540.1:0-7708 GCA_035258025.1 Candidatus Acidiferrum sp.
GTAGCCCTCGAGCTCAAGATCGCTCACGTCGAAGAAAATTACGCCGTCGATGGCCTCGGCGCGCTGTCGAAGAATCTCGATGGATTTGCGATGGCGTTCGAGCAAAGGGCCCAGGTGTTTGGCAACGAAGGGAAGCTTGACCATTTCGGCTAGCGGGCGATAGGCGAGCTCGGGGATTATGCGGGCGGGCAAGCCGTCTTCGGGAGCGGCTTCGATGACCAGGCCTAGCTGCGTGGCCGGCTCGGTCAGCTCGACGGCGGATTCTGGCGTGGGATACTGGGCGCCATCAATGATGTCACCCCAGTAAATCAGTTCCTCGAGCGGCTTGGTGTCGAAGGCGAATTTTTCTTTGGCAATCGTGGCGATAAGTTTTGTGCAGGATTTGTAGTCCGGCTCGTAAAACATGTGCAGGCCGGGATGATTGCGGAAATGCTCGGCGTCGGCAGGCGTGAGGAACGCGCTTTGATGGTGGTCGAACCACCAGGTGACCTTGGGTGAGTTCGAGTACTTGAAATCGACGATGGCGTTTTCGTCGCCATCAAATAGGCCGGGAGTCCACGGCTGCGAGGCGCGATGGGTCATGCCAGTGAAACCGAACTCCGCGGCAGAATCGAATTTTTCCTTGTAAAAGCGATAGAAGAGAGCGGCGGAGGCGGTCCCATCAAAACAACGGTCGTGGAAGCACAGCCGGACGCGGGTCATGTGTAAGCGATGGCGCCTTTCGATTTTTTCTGCCTTAGGGGCAGAAACAAAGCCTTTTAGGTTGGCGGGACCTGAAAAAGAAGTCAAGCGGAAAGCGTCGATGAGATGCACCAAAAAAAGAAAGCCGCCCTGCATGGCCGGACGGCTCTCCATAGACGTAAAGCTTCACAAATTCCTAGTTGTTGACCATCTTCTCGACAATGTCTCCAATGATCGGCAGCTTGAATTTCTCGTGCAAGTAAGCTTTGTACATAAGGAATATCCAGGCCACAAAGACAGCCAGCCCGAAGATAGGGAAGATGGCCACTCCAAGGAGGCCGATGATTGGAACATGAAGGAGGATAAGCCACACAATCCACAGAGCAAACCAAATCGGGACGATGCAAATGTTGAAAGCGATGGATTGGGCGCCATGAAATTTTACGAACGGACGCTTGTCGATGAGCAAAAAGATGAGGCCGGAGACCCATCCAAAAAGGTAGCAAAGCAACCCGGCGACGTTTTCATCAATTCCTGCGGTGGGGGAATCCGCAGCCGCAGCGGGAGAGGCTACCGCCGAGTTCTGCGCGGCGGCTTGCGAGGCGCCCTGCGGGGCTCCGCACTTGGGACAAAACGAGGCATCCCCTGCATCCTGACCACACGCTCTGCAAAATGCCATGAACGCACCTCCCGGAGGGCTCAACTGAGCGCGGAGGGTAGCAAAAGCAGGTTTCTAGAGCAATGGCTTTTGTCAACGCAGAGGGAACGAGACAATGGATGCCGAAAAGGAAGCCGTCACAGCGGCCTCCTCCTCGATCGCTAATTAAGCCGTTCCCTGTCCTTACTTCACTTCTCCCCTTTTTCCGGCTTTTCCGCTGCCGGGGCAATGGCAGGGATGTTGGCTTTCTGGATGGCAGCGTTTAGCGCGGCGAGATCCTTGGACTCGATCTCGTGCCAGGCGGCCAACTGCACTTCAAGGCGCGAATTGAGCTCCTCGAAAACAGTGAACGATGCAGCAGTTGGCGCGGTGTCCGCGCTTTCCACGGTCTCCTGCAGATCTGCGAGCTGGTTGGCTACCTGAATCGGAAAATTCAGCGGATCTTCGCCGCTCTTGGATTTCGGCTGAATGATTTTTTCCTCGACGGCGTTCATTTTCTTTATCAGGGCGTCTGCCGAGTCGAGAATGGGCTTCGCACTCGGGTCCGCGGCAAGCCGCTTCTTCAGGGCTTCGAGTTGGCTGCGCACGCTGCGAATCTGGTTCACGGCTTCGTTGCTTGCGCCAACACGGTCGCGGATTCGCAACGCAAACTCCAGCTGCTTTTCGAGGTCGGCTTGCGACGCGGAGACGCGCGGATCCTTGGTCAGTTCCAGAGTGACGCTGGAAGTCTTTCCACCGACGGTTAATTTGATTTCGTATTTGCCAGGAACAACGAGTGGGCCCGCTGGACGGCCACCCCAGCCAACCGCGCCCGGAACGATCCTTGGTGCGTCGTATTGCAAATCCCAGACGAAGCGGTTCAAGCCGACTTCGACAGGAAGCTCTTGTCCGGGCCTGCTCACGCCGAACTCTTCTTCGTCTGGAGAAGGACCGCTGACGGATTTCTTGCTCGAATATTTGCGAACGAGCTTGCCGCTCGCATCGAGAATTTCGAGCGTGATTTGGTCCTTTGGCACGGTTTTCAACGAATAGTCGATCACCGCGCCAGCAGGCGGATTAGTTCCCACGGGAATGCCGGCGGGCAGCGTGAAACCCGGCCCGCGAAAGCGGACGACGCTAGCCGGCTGATAAAGATGGGCTTCGTCCGTTGTCGGGGCCGCAGTCATTTGGCGAATGGATGCGATGTCATCGAGCACCCAAAAGGCGCGGCCGTGGGTGGCCACAATCAGGTCGTTGTCTTTTATGATGAGGTCGTGAATGGGCGTGGTGGGCAGATTGAGTTTCAGAGATTGCCAGTGTGAACCATCGTCGAAAGAAATGTAGACGCCATTCTCCGTGCCAGCATAGAGCAGGCCCTTGCGTTTCGGATCTTCGCGGACACAGTGCGCGTAACTATTATCGGGCAAACCCGATGTGATCTTCGTCCACGTCTTGCCATAGTCAGCCGTTTTAAAGAGATACGGACGGAAGTCATCGAGTTTGTGGCGATCGATGGCGACGTACGCGGTGCCCGCGGAGTGCGGCGAAGGTTCAATGATGCTCACGAGGCTCCACTCGCCGAATTCCTTGGACGTCACATCGGCCCAGTTGTTGCCGCCGTCGCGCGTGACGTGCACAAGCCCGTCGTCGCTGCCGGCCCAAATAAGGCCTTTCTCGACAGGCGATTCGGCGATGGCAAAAATGGTGCCGTAATACTCGACGCTGGTATTGTCTTGCGTGAGTGGACCGCCGCTGGATTGCTCTTTGGCCTTGTCGTTGCGCGTCAAGTCTTTGCTGATTGCCGTCCAAGTCATTCCACCGTCGCTGGTCTTAAACACCGCTTCCCCGCCGTGATAAATGACCTTGGGATCATTCGGAGAGCTTGCAATCGGAGCGGTCCACTGAAAACGGTGTTTCAAATCGGCATCACCCGCGCCCATCGGGTTGAGCGGCCAGGAAGAGATGTCCTGAACCTGATGAGTTTTCTTGTCGAAGCGCGTGATCAGCCCGTCGTATGAACCTGCGTACACAATGTCAGGATTTGCGGGGTCGGGAACGACAAAGCCCGCTTCGCCGCCGCCGACTTCGTACCAATCCGAGCGGTCGATAACGCCATCATCGCTGCGGCTGGCGATCGCCACCGTGGAATTGTCCTGTTGCGCACCATAGATGCGATAGGGGAAAAAGTTGTCTGTGGCCACGTGATAGAACTGGGCGGTCGGCTGATTCCCTTGGGTAGTCCAGGTTTTGCCGCTGTCATGAGAAATGGTGGCGCCGCCGTCATTGGTATTAATCATCCATTCCGGATGCGTGGGGTCGATCCATAGTCCGTGATTATCACCGTGAGGAGAACGAACGAAGCCGAAACTGTGCCCGCCATCGGTCGAACGGTAGACGGCTGTGTTCAATACGTAGACCGTGTCAACATTTTTAGGATCGGCGAAAATGTGATGAAAATACCAAGCGCGCTGTGTATAGCGATGATCTCCGGTAAGGAGTTCCCAGGAATCGCCGGTGTCGTCGCTGCGATAGATGCCGCCTTTTTCCGCTTCAATGATGGCATAGACACGATTACCGTCGGCGCCGGAAACGGCCACGCCGATCCGGCCCAGGATGCCGGAAGGAAGGCCGTGGCCTTCAAGACGCTTCCAAGTGGCTCCATCGTCGCTGGACTTATAAAGACCGCTGCCGGGCCCGCCGCTGACGGCAGTCCACGGATAGCGTTGCGCCTCATAGAGAGCTGCGAACAAGATATGCGGATTTGAAGGATCGAACGTGAGGTCGATGGCTCCCGTCTTGTTGTCCTTGAAGAGAACTTTTTGCCATGTCTTGCCGCCATCCGCCGAACGGAACACACCGCGCGTCTCGTTAGGGGCATACGCATGGCCCATCGCAGCGACAAAAAGGATGTCAGGATTAGTTGGATGGACGATGACTTTGGATATATGGCGCGTGTCGTCCAGCCCAATATGCGTCCAGGTCTTCCCAGCGTCGATGGATTTGTACATACCATCGCCGTACGAGATGTCTCCGCGCCAGCAGGATTCGCCCGTTCCAACGTAAATCACATTCGGATCCGATGGAGCCACGGCAATTGCGCCGACCGACATGATTCCGGTTTTGTCCGTCATCGGCGTCCAAGTGTTGCCGCCGTTAGTCGTTTTCCAGATGCCCCCCGCAACGGAGCCGAAGTAATATGTTAGCGGGTCGCCCGCCACACCTGTAGCAGCGAGGGCGCGTCCCCCGCGGAACGGACCGACCTGGCGCCACTTCATTGCCTTCAGAGCATTTTCATCGAGCGTTTGTGCGCGCAGAGCCGTACCTGTGAGCCCCAGCAGAAGCATCGCCAGCAGAACCGAAGAAATATTCGCCAATCGTTTCAGACTACTCATCGTCGTCTCCCCCAGAGAAACAAATGTTGCACCGGTACTACTGCGGATAGTAATGCGCGGAGCAGAATAGTACATCCTGTGTCGTAATCCTTGCCAGAAACTATGGATGGATTGTGCTTGCCCAGTTCTTGACGCGCTGCGGAGTGCTTTTGGGTACAATCCCGGCGTGACGAACCCGCCTGCACCTCGTCAGCTCATTCCAAATTCAACCCTGGCAAACCCGCCAGATCCTTCTCGCCGAATATTTAGTTTCGATTGGCTTCGTCACGCCACTCCGCCGGAACGGAGTTCGCTGATCGCCGGCGGGCTCGGCTGGATGCTCGACGCCATGGACGTGATGTTGTATTCGCTGGTCATTGCGTTCCTAATCCGCGAATTTGCTATGGATACGCGAACGGCGGGCCTGCTGAACTCGCTGACGCTGGTGGCTTCCGGCATTGGCGGATTGCTTTTCGGGGTTCTTGCCGATCGCATCGGACGCATCCGCTCGCTGATGGCGGCTATCCTCGTGTACGCGCTGGCAAGCGCGGCCTGCGGCTTCTCGCACACGATTCCGCAACTGGCCACGTTCCGCTTCGTGTTGGGCCTTGGCATGGGCGGCGAATGGACCACCGGCGCAGCGCTGATTGCGGAGACCTGGCGCGCGGAGCATCGCGGCAAAGCGCTGGGATTCATGCAATCCGCTTATGCCATTGGAGAAGCGATTGCCGCACTCGTCGTAGCTCTTGTTTTGCCGCACTTTGGGTGGCGGCCCGTGTTTTTTGTCGGCGTGCTGCCAGCATTTCTCGTCTTCTGGATTCAACGCAGAGTCCCGGAGCCGGAGTTGTGGAAACAACGCGCGGCGCGCAAAGAAAAGGTGTCTCTGCGCAAGCTTCTGGAGAAAGGCGTTTTGCGCAACGGCATTTTGGCCACGACGATGAACGCCTGCAGCATGTTCGGCTACTGGGGATTGTTTACGTGGATTCCGGCATATTTGTCGTTGCCGCCATCACAGGGGGGGCGAGGACTTAGTCTCGTCAAAACCACCACGTTCTTTCTGGTGCTTTGTTTTGGTAAATGGCTTGGTTATGCGCTGTTTGGATTTTTCTCGGATGCGTTTGGACGACGCAGACCTTACTTCCTCTATCTGATCATCGCCGCGGCGCTGGTTCCTATTTACGGGATGTCGCGAAGCCCATTCTGGCTGCTGACCCTCGGGCCGCTCGTCGCATTTTTCGGGACAGGTTATTTCTCAGGGTACGCGGCCATTGCCAGCGAACTTTTTCCAGGTGAAATCCGCGCCGCCGCCATGGGGTTCAGCTACAACATCGGCCGGGGACTTTCCGCTGTTGCGCCGTTTGCGGTGGGAGCGCTGGCGCTGCGGTATGGGATCGGCCCGGCGTTTTTCTTGCAAGCGGGCGCGTTCTTGTTGGCGGCGCTGCTTGCTTTGGCTTTGCCGGAAACGCACGGGCAAGCGTTGGATTGATCAGCGGACAGATTAGGCGACGGCGGAGCGCGAGTTAATGCGAACTCCATCCGCGCTAAGTGTGAAGTTCAGCGCGAAATAAGGAGCCTGGGCCAGGATTTTTTGAAATTCGTGTTCGTCCGCATAGGGCCGCTTGGGAACGCGGCGCGCAAGAATACTGATATCCAGCGGATCCTTCTGGAACGGATAAGGCTTCAGAGTGACGAGATTGTTCTCGCCGGGCTGTAGATCCCAATCCGCTTCGCTGCCATTGCCGTTCACTGGGACGGTATCGATCGTATAGCCATCCAAGGGCGCGAGACAGAAATACAGCGAGAGACGATCGAGCGCTTCCACGCGCTGAAGGTTCGCTTGCAGCGTGTGGTCGTCCGAGTAGGCTTTCAGGATCGGGTCCGCACGAAGATCGACCTTGAGCCGCAACTGCTGGAGTCTCAGCCGCTGCAGGAAGTCGGTGACGAGGGGCGATTCGTTGGACTTGACGTACTTGGCTGAGAAGCCGGGCATCGTCGCGCGAGTCCGGTCGTAGAGACCGGCGCAGTGCATGCTGACGAGAAGTCCCGCGTAATGATCAACTCTTACGACACGTTCAATCCCCCGCTGATAGAGGGCGATGTGCTCTTCGGTAGGAATGGACATGAAGTTGTAAGGCGTGAAGGTCCTGGGATCGATTTGGGGCAGAAGTTCCCATTCGTTCCAGCCGTTGTCATGCTCCGCAGCCGCCAAACAGAACGATTCAAAGGGCTCCGGCCGGCTGAAAACTCGATTGCCCAGCGCGCGCGCAAAAAAACCCGACAGCATGGCATGGTCGGTCTGCCGGATCAGGATAAGCTGATCGCCCTGCTCTTGAATGATCATGGCGCTGCCCTCATTCGCAGCGGGGCCTAGCGATGACGCCTGCTGGGGTGAGGCGCCAGTTTTCGGCCGCGGGGATGGCCAAACGGGACACTAAATACAAGGCTATTATGCTCCTGAGACAGAGGACAATCCAGCGCCATCGTAGATATGGCGGCCCGGGGGCGATTCCCGGTATTATTGTTAGCGTTGGCACCACTGCGGGAGTGGCGGAACTGGCAGACGCGCAAGACTTAGGATCTTGTGGCCGAAAGGCCGTGAAGGTTCAAATCCTTTCTTCCGCACCATGTTTCAAGAAGAGCGGCTATGTCCAAAGGCCTGGTGGTCTTGTTGAGGCCTTTATCTGGATTAGGCAGGCGGGCGGGGGACCATCTGGGACCACATTATGAGCATGCAGGCAGAATGCCTGTGGCTGTTCTTTCCCGCTGTAGAGCTTTACCCCATCTAGCAGTTGTTATTTGTGTTATTGGATTCCTCGCAGCGATTCCATCGGCCCACTCTATTCCGGCAACTTCCTGGCATGGCGTGCTGCGCGATTCGGCGGGGAGTCCCATCAGCAACGCGACCGTAAGGCTGCGTCCGACGACTGGAATCCTTGAGTTTACGGCCACGAGTTCGGCGAATGGAGAGTTTTCGTTTGCCGAAATCGCAGCCGGATCCTACGAAATTTCGGTAAACGCC
>DATEWL010000541.1:0-2153 GCA_035258025.1 Candidatus Acidiferrum sp.
TGAGCTGGAGCAGCAGCGCGAGAGTCTGAATCGTCTTGCCAAGGCCCATGTCGTCTGCCAGACAGGCCCCCAGGCCGAGCCGAGTCATGAACCAGAGCCAGCGCACACCCTCGCGCTGATAACCGCGCAATTGCGCCTGCAGATCGCGCTCCGGATCAAACCCCTCGATGACCGAAGGATCGCGCATGGCGCCTAGGGTTTTGCGCAGCCATTCGCCGGGCACCACCCGCGACCATTCGCGGCTCTCAGGCTGCGCCAGCGGATCACCGTCATCGCCGCGGCCGAGGCCGGCCAGCAGCCGCATCCCTTCCAGGAATGAGACGCCATCGGTGCCTTCGATGCGCTGCCAATGCTCGAGTACCTGGTTGAGCCGGTCGCCGTCGATTTCAACCCATTTGCCTTTCAACAACACGAGCCCTTCCTTCGCGGCCATCAGCTCGCGGCACTCGGCGGCCGTGAGCCGTTCGCCTTCCAGAGCGATCTCGACCGAAAAATCCATCAGGCTTTCCAAGCCCAGGAGGCTGCCCGGTTTCTCGCCAATCCGGACATTGACCTGTGGACGGGCGGGCCTCCCAGCCTTCCACCAATCGGGCACTCGCACTAACAGACCGCTTTCTTCGTACAGGGGAATGTCGCGCAAAAAACGATGCGCCTCCTGCGGTGTCCAGGCCATCGGCTGAAATATCCGACGGCTCTCGACCAGTCCGCGTGCCAAGTCGCTTTTCTCCGCAGCGCGTTGGACCGGCGCCAGCAAGCTGGTCAGAGCGGCCTTATTTTTGGATCCGGCATACTCCTGCAAAGCGCGCGCCAGCGGCAAATGTTGCGGTTTACCTTGGTCCGAAAGGCGGTGCGTATAGGTGGCTAGAAAGGCGAATGGACGGTTCGGGTCCCGCTTGTTTTCCGCCAGATGAAAAGTCACCCGCCCAACGGTGTGCCACAGCGGGTTCTTCGATTTCAGCCATTCGGACAACCCAGCCATCGCGCTCTCGCGAATCACCAATGCGCCGAATTCTAACCAAAGTTTCTCCAGCAAATCGGAGGTGAGAAATTCGCCTCCGCGCATCGGCGGCGCCTCCTGGACGAACTCCGAAAGCTGGCTGCCCTCGAACGGCAGCAAGGGCGTCGGTTCGCCATCCACTCCTCCGGTCTGACAAAGCCGCTGCAAGTAACCGCGACCGAAATCCCGCCAATAAGTCGGCGACGGCGGCATCGAGAGCGTCAGCCCATCGGTCGCCAGCAGCAGAAGCCCTTCTGCGGCCGAGGCGTCAAAGGCCGCCTCCATCCGTGAGACCCATTTCTCATTCACCACCGGCAGAATCTCCGGAGCCCGTTCGACAAAAAGTCGACCCCCTGGAGAAATGGCTATTTCCAGAGACATCGTCGGAAGTTGTCGGTCATCTAGGAAATCTGTGCAATCTGTGGTTTACTTCTTTTCTTCGGTTTTTGGTTCATGTCGCTCCGATCTGATCTGTCTCTTTCCGAAATTAAAACCGCAGATTCCGCAGATTATAGGAGAATGGGGGCAGGGTCTTTGCCATGTTCCGAAAATCGTCCTCGAACTCGTCCTCGTCCTCGATTTTTTGCTGCACAAGAACGCTCAATACCGGTTCCTTAACGGTTTCTCGCCGATGGCGATAACTGATAATCCGACCGGCAGATGAACAACCGATTCAACCGCCCGCAGCAGCGGAGTCAAGGCCTCGAAGAACCAAACTGAGCGGGTGGTGAGGTATTCTTTCTTCAACACGCGGAAACGCCACCACCAAACTGCCATTCCAAAGAAGTTGAAATAGACATTCTTCTTTATGCTGAAACCCGCAGATGTTAGTTCGCTTGCTAGAGCTCGAAGAGTGTATCGTCGGTGATGACCGATCAGTTCATCGAAACGGCTGAAGAGCAAATTGAAGGCAGGGACCAGCACGATAGCTCTTCCGCCAGGCACTAATGCCGCATAGATTCTCCGCAAGGCTTCCTCCGGCTCTGCAAGATGTTCCAAAACATTAATCAGAACTATGCTGTCGAATCCGGCCAGATTCGTCAGATCTTCAAGAAAATTTTGATTCCTGACAGTAAGCGCGTGTCCCTCCGGCACTCGAACGGTTCGCGACAGAACTCGCAGATACTCAGCATCGATATCAATTGCTGTCACCTCT
>DATEWL010000542.1:0-7530 GCA_035258025.1 Candidatus Acidiferrum sp.
ACGAATTTTTCAATGGCGGCCCAGAGAGGAGATCCATCTGCGCGCGCAGTTTCCCGCAGGGAATCGAGGGTGGTCTTGCCGATGCCGCGGGGCGGCACATTTAGTACTCGCAGCAGCGAAATGTCATCTTCCGGATGCATCGCGAGCCGCACGTAGGCCAGCGCGTCTTTCACTTCAGCGCGACTGTAGAAGCTGAATCCTCCGACCAGCTTGTAGCGCAAGCCGCGGCGGCGAAAGACCTCTTCAAAGGCGCGCGACTGGAAATTTGTCCGGTATTCGACGGCGCAGGTTTGAGCAGAGTCGTCGTTCAAAATCCGTTCCAGCTCTCCTGCGACAAATTCCGCTTCGGCTTGAGCATCGCGCGCTTCGAAATAGCGAAGGTTTGTGCCCGCGCCTTTCGTCGCGCTAAGAGACTTGCCCAATCTTTCCGGATTATTCGCAACAACTGCACCTGCCGCATCCAAGATATTCTGCGTGGAGCGGTAATTTCGCTCCAGCTTAACGACCCGCGCGCCGGGGAAATCGCGTGAAAAGCTCAACAAAATTGAAACGTCTGCACCGCGCCAGCGGTAGATCGACTGGTCTTCATCTCCAACGACGCACAAATTGTGTTTCGGCCCCGTCAACAGCCGCAACAGGTCGTACTGCACGCGGTTAGTGTCTTGATACTCGTCGACGTGAATGTATTGAAAGCGCGCCTGCCATTTCTCGCGCACAGTCGGTACTTCTCGAAGCAGGCGGACCGAGCGTAGCAGGAGATCGTCAAAGTCGAGAGCATTGCTCTGGTGCAGCAGCTTTTCGTAGGCCGCAAAAATATCAGCGACGCGCCGGCCGTCTTGGCCGATGGCCTCGGCGCGTATCATCTCCGGCGTCTGGCCATGATTTTTCGCATAGCTGATGCGGCTGAGGATGTTCCTTGGCGTGAGGCTGTCATCATCAATCGCCAGCTTGCTCATGGCGAGCTTCACGGCGGCGAGCTGGTCGTCATCATCGTAAATTGCGAAATCTCGCGGCAAGCCGGCGCTGGGCGCTTCGCGCCGCAGAAGCCGTGCGCATAGGGAGTGAAACGTAGAGAGCCAGGGCTGCGCGGGCGGCACTCCAGAACGCAGCAACAGGTCAGACACGCGCGTACGCATCTCCTCCGCGGCCTTATTGGTGAAGGTGACAGCGAGGATCGATTCGGCCGCTACGCCCTTGGAAATCAAGTTGGCCATACGGAAGGTGATGGCGCGCGTCTTACCCGTTCCGGCTCCGGCAAGGATGAGCACGGGACCTTCGACTGCCTCTGCGGCGAGGCGCTGTTCCGGATTCAATTCGTCGAGGAGATTCAACATTTACCTGCAGTGGTCGAAGATATTCTGCCTTGTGATGGTAGCTGACCGGGAGAACGCGCGCAAATTACCGGATTTTTCTCCAGCATTCGGTAAGAAATTGCCAGCAAGCACGGGCAGTCGGTGTTCGGAAATCGGTCTAGCGGCTGAGGTCAATTTCGAAATACAACAACGGGTGATTCTTCTCGAGCGAGCGGACATCAGGGATATAGAGATGCGCCGTTTTGAGCAGATCGAACTGTCCCTGCATGTCGAAGTAAAGCAATCCTTCCACGGAATGGTGGGGCGCAACGATGCTGCTCGTAATCCCAGCATCCGCTGCAGCCTTTTGCATTTCCGTCCAGTGTTTGTCGCGACCTACCTTTGGACCGGTGGGGATAGGAATGGGGGACCTGTGCGATGCCGTTGGATCTTTTATCTTTGAGCCGGTCACTACGTCGGCTACGTCGTCCGCCGTGAGCGAGAGCAACGCTTGGCGGTTGTCCTCAGACACCGTGACATTCATGCGGATTTGTTCGAGGTCAACCTTCATGCTTTCGTCCGAATCATTTCGGATGATTGTGTCTATAGCTACGACGCCGGCGGTAAACGGAGACTTCTTAGGAAACTTCGCCTTGTAATTGGCCGCGTCCGTCCAGGGCTGCGCGGAGATCGTCACGCCCTCATGGGATTCGAGTGCTGCCGCTTTCAGCGTGGTTTGCTGCTGCTGGGCGATCGAACCGCCAGAAAAAAGCGTGGCGGCAAGAAAGGGAACTATAATGGCTAGGATTCGCATCGGGTTATAATAGTCCTTTCTCATCTCGACGCCTTCGATTCCTGGGGGAAGTGCAAGGTTGCCCGCACGGCGCACCGCCTGCTCGCGGAGGTGCGGAAGAGAGACCGGAGCCACGCTTAGTGTATTTTGTCTACAGCCTGCTGATGGGCATCATTGCCCTGCTGTTCACACCCTACTGGATTGTGCAGGGATTGCGCCACGGCAAATATTTTTCCAATCTTGGCCAGCGCCTTGGTTTTTCGTTTCCGAGCCTGAGCAAATTGCCTGAAAACCGCCCTGGCGCTATATGGATTCATGCTGTTTCGGTCGGCGAAGCGCTGTCAGGCGTTACTCTCGCAAGGCGATTGAAGCAGGCGTATCCAGACCGGCCGCTCCTCATTTCTACGACTACTTTGACCGGCCAAGCGCTAGCTCGAGAGCGCATGCCGTTTGCCGATACCATCTTTTATTTTCCTTTGGATTGGGCGTTTTGCGTTCGACGCGTCTTGCGCGCGGCGCGGCCCTCCATCGTCATTGTTTTGGAGACGGAGATCTGGCCCAACTTTCTTCGGGAAGCGCGGCGTCGCGACGTGCCTGTTGTGTTTGTCAGCGGGCGTATTTCGGATCGCTCCTCCACTCGTTATCAGCGGTTCCTAGGTGTCTTCGGGTTTTTCCTTCGACCGTTTCTCAGGCAGGCTCTCTCAAATGCTGCTGCTTTTCTCATGCAGAGCGAAAAGGATGCCGAGCGGGTTCGTGCTCTGGGCGCACCGGCAGAGAGGGTGCGTGTCAGCGGCAATTTGAAATATGATTTGGAGCTTCCTGCGGCAACGCCGATCGCTAATTGGCTTGCAACGGAAGCGCGGCGCGGTGGACGCTCGCCCATTATTGTGGCTGGTAGCGTCGTCGCGACTGAGGAACCTCTTGCGTTGATTGCTTTCGGAACACTGCAAGGGGAACACCGCAAGGCACTCTTGGTACTGGCGCCGCGCAAGCCAGAGTGCTTTGATTCTGCCGCCCAATTCATTGATGATTCTCACCGAAAATTTATTCGCCGTTCGCAGTTGCCTGTTCCAGGGCCTTCGCAAAATGGTGCGCCAACTGGGGAATTTTCTATAGCCGATGATGTGACGGTCATTCTGCTCGATAGTATCGGTGAGCTCGCTTCGCTTTACCGTGTGGCTGATGGCGCTTTTGTTGGCGGCTCCCTCGTTCAGAGCGGCGGCCACAACATTCTGGAGCCTGCGGCGTTCGGAAAAATTCCGGTGTTTGGCCCGTCGATGGAAAACTTCGAGGAAATTGCGCAGCGATTCATCGCGGCCGGAGCCGCTGTCCAGGTGGAGAGTCCTGAAGACGCGGGCGTCGCTTGGATCGAGTTCCTGCGCGATCCCGAGCGTGCGGCGCGGATGGGCGAGACCGCTCGCAAGCTTATCGAAAGCAGCCGCGGCGCTACGGATCGAGCCATCGCCGAGATTGCCCGACACCTTGACGCCGCTGCGCGAGAGAATGGATGAAGCTTCCGCTGCTGATGCGAATCCTGCTCTGGCCTCTTTCCGTTTTGTATGGCGGATACGTTCGGATTCGTGCTTGGCTCTACGAGAATAGTTGGCTGAAGCAGCGGCGTTTACGCGGCAACGTGATAAGCGTTGGCAATTTGACGGTTGGCGGCACTGGGAAGACGCCGATGGTTTTATGGCTTGCGGAAAAATTTCTTGCGGATGGGAAGCGCGTAGCTATTCTGAGCCGGGGGTATCGCGGCTCCGGCGGCACGAGCGACGAAATTGAGCTGATGAAGCATCGCCTTCAAGGACGGGTTACGTTTGGAGTCGGCAAAGATCGTTTTGCCCAAGGACACTGCATTGAACAGCGGCAGCCCGTCGACGTTTTCCTACTTGACGATGGGTTTCAGCATCTCCCACTTGCACGCGATCTCGACATTGTGATGATCGACGGTTCGCAGAAACTTGAGGAGCAGTGGCTCCTTCCTTCAGGCGTGCTACGCGAACCAGTCTCAGCTTGCCGTCGTGCTGACATTCTGGTTGTCACACGCAAGACGGAACGCTCCGACATCGAAGCAGGCGACGCGCACCAATATTCTTTTTTCTACGCGCAGACGCGCTTGTTGGGTTTTCGTCGCTATGGCGATCAGGCTGGCATCCAGCCCATGAGCGGGATCGGCCACGGACCGTTCTTTGCGTTCTGTGGTATTGGTCATCCCCAGGCATTTTTTGATGATCTGAACCGCTGGGAAGTTCCCGTCGCGGGGGAAAACATTTTTCGGGATCATCATCTGTATACGGAAGCGGATCTTGGGCGATTGGTGAGGGCGGCTCAAAGAGCGGGCGCTATTGCATTCGTGACTACGGAAAAGGACGCGGAAAACCTGGGTAAAGGAAAGAGCACGGCGATTCCGATCTTCGTCGCTGTGATCGATTTTGTAATCACCGCGGAAGGTGAATTTATCGCAGCTTTAGAACGAAAGCTGCAGTTGCCGCGAGGAGCATCCGCGTGAAGATACTGGTTCGCGCGACAAACTGGGTCGGCGATGCCATCATAGCGCTGCCTGCGCTGCGAGCTGTGCGGTCGAGATTCCCTGAAGCCGAGATCACAATACTTGCGCGGTCCTACGTTGCGGCCATCTACGGGAATCAACAGGTTGCCGACAACATGATGGTTGTGGACGACAAGCGCGGCCTAGTGAGTGAACTTCGCGCCCAAAAATTCGATGTCGCTCTGTTGCTTCAAAACGCGTTCGAGGCGGCCTGGTTGGCCTGGCGCGCGGGAATTCCAGAACGCATCGGTTATGCGCGTGACGGTCGCAGCCTTCTTCTCACAAAATCGGTACCAGTTCCAAAGCCCGGAGAAATTCCCCTTCATGAGCAGTACTACTATCTGGAATTGCTTCGGCGTGCCGGCTGGCTTGATTCTTTGCCGAGCCAATCCTTCATCAGTCTCAATGTGCCCGAGGAGAATCGCCAGCGCGCGGCGGAGTTTCTTCTTTCTAACGGAGTGAGCCACCATTGTTTGCGCATCGCGATCGGTGCCGGCGCATCGTATGGCTCAGCGAAATGCTGGCCGCCGGAGCGCTTTGCGGAATTGGCGAATCGGCTTCAGGCGCAAGCGCAGGCCGATGTGATTCTCTTCGGCACTTCAGCTGAAGCTGCCGTCTCGTCGGCGATTGCAGCGGGCATGCACCGGTCACCGATTGACCTTACCGGAAAAACTGCCATCAACGATTTGCCAGCGCTTCTTTCGCAGTGCCATCTGTTTATTGGGAACGATTCCGGCGCGATGCACGTCGCCGCGGCAGTCGGCCTGCCCGTCGTGGCCGTCTTTGGGCCGACCGATCCGTTCGGCACTGCACCTGTCACTCCGCGGTGCAGCGTCCTTCAGGAGAAACCGTATTGCAGCCCGTGCTTTTTGCGCCGCTGCCCGACGGATCACCGCTGCATGACCCGTGTTACGCCCGACGCCGTAGAAGCGGCAACGCGACAGTGGATTTCGTCGATGGAGGTGCGTTCTGTCTGACTCCGGCGCGCTCCGGCCCGCGGTTTTTCTCGATCGCGACGGTACCATTTCCGAAGAGGTCGGCTACTTGAATCACGTCAGCCGATTTCGTATCTTGCCCCGTGTCGCGGAATCCATCCGCCGACTAAACGAGGCCGGTCTGCCTGTGATTGTCGTGACAAATCAGTCGGGCGTGGGACGCGGATACTTTCCGGAATCACTTGTTCACTCCATCCACGAAATCATGGCTCAGCAGCTCGAAGCCGCTGGCGCCCGGCTTGACGCCATATACTATTGTCCGCACACGTTCGTCGACCGTTGCGATTGCCGCAAGCCAAACACGGGAATGCTCGAAGTGGCAGCCCGCGAACACGCCATCGATCTGCAGCGATCTTTCGTCGTCGGAGATCGGCACGGCGACATCGAGCTTGCCCGGCGTGCCGGCGCGTGCAGTATTCTGGTGCGTACCGGTTATGGAGAAGGTGAGTATCTTTGGAACGCCGCGAAATGGTCGATTCAGCCTGATTTCGTGGCCGCCGACCTTGCGGATGCCGTTCATTGGATCTTGAGGCCAACGAAATGAAGCGCTCTTCAAAAAAGAATGCGCCGTCATCGTCCGTCGATCTTCTGGCCCTCGCGGACTATGTAGAGCAATTCTCTTCGAAGACCGTCGTTCTCTTCGGTGATTTTGTCGCCGATGAATATCAGTTTGGCGAGATTTCTCGTGTTTCGCGCGAAGCGCCTGTCTTGATCCTGCGTCATCGCGAAACGCATTTCGCCCCTGGCGGCGGCGCCAACGCCGCCAACAACCTTGCAGCCCTCGGCACGCGCGTTTTCCCCATCAGCGCGGTCGGTGACGACCCCGCCGGAGAGGCGCTCATCACTTATTTCCGAAACCAGCGTGTCGATGTCTCCGGGATCCTCTGCGTTAAGGGTTGGACGACTCCCACGAAGACCCGGTTTCTCGCCGGCTGGGCTCACACCGTCGGCCAGCAAGTTCTCCGTGTTGACCGTGAGCCGCAATCGCCGCTACCGGAGGTGGTGCACAAAAAGCTTCAGGCAAAGTTGCAGGCGAAACTTCGATCCGCGAGCGCGCTTGCCGTCTCCGATTACGGCTTTGGAGTCCCGGTGCCCGCACTGGTTCGCCAGGCCATTTCGACGCAGAAGAGCGCGCCACCCGTCACACTCGATGCTCGTCACAACCTCAACGCTTACTCCAAGGCCGGCATAACCTCGGCCACTCCTAACGAAGCGGAGATAGAAGCACTCCACCACGTTTCCATCGGCCAAAATCTTTCTGAATTGACCCGCTGCGGCGCTGCAACACTAGCCGAAATGAAGCTGCAGTCCCTTCTTGTTACGCGCGGGCGCGATGGCATGGCGCTTTTCGAGCCCGAAGGCCGCCTCACGCAAATATCCGTGTATGGAAGCGATCAGGCTGTTGACGTCACGGGTGCGGGCGATACGGTTCTTGCTGCCTACACGGTTGCGCTGGCCTGCGGCGCTTCTCCTCTCGAAGCCGCTCACATAGCAAACATTGCGGGCGGCCTTGTGGTTATGAAACGCGGCACCGCGACCGTGACGCGTGATGAGCTTCTCGCTGCTCTACGACATCAAGCGGCCGGGGCTGCTTCCTGACTGATGCGCCACGCCGCATCCAAAATCGTGACGCGCGAGGCCCTTAGCGATAAATTAGCCGAGCACAAGCGGCACGGTCAGCGCATCGTTTTTGCCAACGGGTGCTTTGATACGCTTCATGTCGGACACGTCCGCTATCTGGAAGGCGCGCGGCGCGAAGGCGACGTGCTCGTCGTCGGCGTCAACGCGGACTCGAGCGTCTGTACGCTGAAAGGTCCCGGTCGTCCTATACTTGATGAGAACGCTCGCGTGCTTCTTGTTGCGGCGCTCCGGGCCGTCGATTACGTGGTTCTTTTTAGCGAG
>DATEWL010000543.1:0-3930 GCA_035258025.1 Candidatus Acidiferrum sp.
CACAGACGGCTCCCGCTGGTTTCTTCTTAATGCTTCCCCCGATCTTCGGCAACAAATCCTCTCCTCTGCTGATTTTGTGCCTCCCGCGGCATCACGAAACACGCCCATCAATGCAGTCGTACTCACCAGCGCCGACATTGACGCGGTGATGGGCCTACTCCATTTGCGAGAATTCCAGCCGCTTCAGATTTTCTCAACGATGGCTGTCCGGCGAATATTGACAGAAGAAAATGGGCTTTTCCGCGTGCTGGCGCGCTCAAGTCCTCCCGTTAAATGGGAGACGCTCCCGATCGATCGCCTAATGCCCCTCATTCCGCCCTCGCCTGCGGACAAGAAAAGCGGTCTCTTCTGCAAAGCGATACCGCTCAACGGCAGCTTCCCGGATCACGTGAGCGAATCTCTTCGCAATAGCCTCGCTCCGGAAGAGGCCGTAATCGGATTGACCTTTGTCTCCAAGGAAAAGAAGCTGTTCTACGCTCCTAACCTGCCTGGAATTGGAGATCAGTGGTTGCGGAGTGTGGAGGAGAGCGATCTTGCCATCCTCGACGGAACTTTCTGGAAGGACGACGAACTGAACTCCATCCGAAAAGGAAGCAAATCCGCGCGGCAAATGGGACATTTGCCGTTATGGGGCGACCGCGGGCTTCTTCGGCAGCCGTTTCGTGCGAGCAAAACCCGGCGCGTTCTCATTCATCTCAATAATACGAATCCGGTTTTGAATGACGAGAGTCAGGAATCGCGCATCGTCCGTGATGCCGGTTGGGAAATCGCCTATGATGGAATGGAACTCGCGATATGAACCAACTCGCTGACAGGCCGCTGCTTTCGGAAGCCAGCTTCATCGCTGGCTTTCACGCTATTGGCGAAGAGCGCTATCACCACAGACACCCTTTTCATGCTCTGATGCATGAAGGAAAACTCACGCGTGGCCAGCTGCAGGCTTGGGCGCTCAATCGCTACTACTACCAGAGCCGCATTCCCATCAAAGATGCTGCTATTCTCGCGCGAAGTGAGGATCCTGCCTTCCGCCTCGCATGGCGAAAGCGCATCCTCGATCACGATGGCGACGGCGTGAAACCGGGTGGAATTGAGAAGTGGCTGCGGCTCATCGAAGCCACTGGGCTTTCCCGCGGGCAGGCGCTTCGCGGCGATGGCATTCTTCCCGCTACGCGTTATGCCGTGCAAGCCTACGTTGATTTCGTCTCAATGCGTTCACATCTCGAGGCCGTCGCGTCCTCGCTTACCGAGCTTTTCTCTAAGAAGCTCATCACCCTGCGGATGGATCGACTCCGCCAGCACTACCCCTGGCTCTCGAGCGGCCTCGACTATTTCACCGGGCGCCTGACGCAAGCTCCCGAAGACGCTGATTTCGCGCTCGCCTGGGTCGTGAAACATGCCACCACGCGCGAACAACAAGACCTTGCCCACGCCGCGCTGCGCGCCAAATGCGACATCCTCTGGGCGCAACTCGACGCGCTCTATTTCTCTTACGTGAATCCTGGCTGGCCTCCTCCCGGCACTTTTCGCCCGGCGGCAGAAGCAGGCTCCGTATGAGCGTTGATCTCAACAACCGGCCGCGCCTCGCCCCCGGCTGCCGCATGAACGAAAAAACTCTGCAGCCACGCACGCTGCTCATGCCCGAGCGCGCTCTGCGCCTGAACGGCCCGAGCTTGGAAATTGTCGAGCGTTGCGACGGCAAACACACCGTTCAACAAATCATCACGGAATTGCAGCAGCTCTACTCCAAAGCGGAACCAGCCAAAGTAGAACAAGACATTCTTGGCTATTTAGCACTGCTGCAAAAAGAGCGCGCCCTCGACTTTGAGCCTGCAGGCACATAATTTGTAGGAGCGGGCTTGCACGCCTTTTCTTGACTTGATCGCCGGTGCTCGACAGATTTCGATGAACGAAATGCCATCCAATCCTCTCGCCCTCATCGCGGAACTGACACACCGATGTCCTCTTCACTGCGTCTACTGCTCGAATCCTCTCGAATTGCAGACCCGCAGCACCGAGCTCTCTACCGAAGACTGGTCCCGCGTGTTCCAGGAAGCCGCCGCCCTCGGCGTCCTACAAGTAGATTTCACTGGCGGCGAACCTCTAACGCGTCCAGACATCCTCGAACTTATCCGCGCCGCGCGCGCCGCCGGCCTATACGTGAATCTCATCACATCCGGCTTGCCCCTCGACGAATCCCGACTGGATGCGCTCGTACAAGCCGGCCTTGACCATTTTCAGTTAAGCTTTCAGGGCGCCCGCGAAGAAATCGCGCAAGAAATCTCCGGCACAAAAGCTCATTCCCAGAAACTCCGCGTCCTCGAATGGCTCAAACGCCATCGCGTCGCTGTCACGCTTAACTTCGTCATTCACCGCCGCAACATCGAGCAACTCCCAGAGATGCTCGCTCTGGCCGAAACTTCCAGTGCCAGCCGCGTCGAGTTCGCAAACGTTCAATACTACGGCTGGGCTTTCGCAAACCGCGATGGGCTTCTTCCCACGCGCGAGCAGTTGACACAATCCATCGATTTCTTGAAGAAGGCGCAGGAACGCCTCGCAGGAAAAATCAAGATTGAATATGTCGTTCCAGATTACTACGCGAAATATCCGAAGCCTTGTATGGGCGGCTGGGGTCGCAAACTCATGCTCATCACGCCAAACGGCGACGCGCTTCCCTGCCATGCCGCGCAGGTCATTCCCGGCCTCACTTTTGAAAATGTGAAAAACCACAGTTTGCGAAAAATTTGGGAAGTTTCCGACGCGTTTCAAAAATTCCGCGGCGAATCTTGGATGCAGGAACCTTGCAAAACCTGCGACCGCCGCACCCAGGATTTCGGCGGTTGCCGCTGCCAAGCTTTTCTTCTAGCTGGAGACGCTGCGGCAGCAGACCCGGTTTGCTCGCTAGCCCCGCAGCGCTCCAAAGTCGACACCATTCTCGCAACCGTAAGTGGAGCAATCTCTGTAGGGGCGGGGATTGTCCCGCCCTCTGCGGCCCCGATCCCCGCTCAACATCTCACCAACCCCGCCTGGCTCTACCGCCCAAATCCCTCCTAAGCGGTTGCGGGCGCCTCCGGCTGCCGCTGCAACGGCATGACTACGCGGAAAATAAAAACCATGCTCCCCAAAAAGCATAATGTCCCAAACACTGCCAGCGTATATGGCGCCCCAATGTGTTTCGCGACTCCCCCCGCGATGAGCGACCCGATGGGCTGAACACCCATAAACATCGTCGCGTAAACAGCCATGATTCGTCCACGCAACTGGTCGGGCACGCGGTTCTGCAAAGTAGTATTCGTCGCCGCCATCTGCACCGTGGCGCAGAATCCCACCACCAGCAGCACGGCCATCGAAAGCCAGAAGTACCGCGACTGCGAAAAAATGACCAATCCCACCGCGCAAGTCGTCGACGTTGCCGCAATCCACCGCGCCAATCCCTTGTAACTGGTTCTCGCGGCAAAATGCAGCGCGCCGAGCACCGCTCCTACTCCCGCCGCACTCATCAACAAACCAAATCCCTTCGCGCCCCGATGCAAAACCTCACTCGCAAAAATTGGAAGAAAAACCGAGTACTGCAATCCTAGGAGACTCAGCATGCTCAAAAGCAGCAGCGTCGACCGGATCGGCAAATCGCTCATAGCGAAGCGAAATCCCTGCATCAAACTTTGGAATGGCGAACCCGCCTCTGCTTTTGTTTCCCTCTTCACGATACGCATCGCCAAGAGTGCGCCGATCACCGCCAGAAAGCTGACTCCGTTTAGAAAAAAGCACCACGCCGGCCCTTTCCAAGCCAGCGCAAATCCCGCAATCGCCGGTCCGACCACGCGTGCTCCATTAAAAATCGAAGAATTCAACGCAATCGCGTTCGGTAAGTCTTCTTTTTTGTCCACCATCTCGACGAGAAACGCCTGCCGAATCGGGACGTCGAACGCGTTC
>DATEWL010000544.1:0-9508 GCA_035258025.1 Candidatus Acidiferrum sp.
GGAGATATTCGATCGTGGGGATGCATGCCGATAGGCGTAGCGTTGAGGATGGCGTCAAAAGACTCGCTGCGTAACGCTCGTCGCGGAACAACTTCGCCACCTACAGCTACTGCTAATTCTCGCGCAACCCTTTCCCGGCGCGCACAGACCGCGACAGTGGCTCCCGCTTTCGCGAGAGCGAACGCGGCGGCTCGCGCTACACCGCCCGCGCCGAAGATCAAGACGCGGCTCCCGGCAAGGCCAAGTTTCTTCTCAAGCGCGCGCAGGATTCCGATGTAGTCGGTATTGCATCCGAAGAGCGAACCATCGCGCCGGACGACGACTGTGTTGACAGCGCCAATCTCGGCCGCCAGCGGGTCACATTCTTTCAAGTGCCGCAGGATGGATTGTTTGTGCGGAATGGTCACGCTGAAGCCACGAATCCCGAATTCCGGCACGGCCTTCAGAAAATCGCGCAGATCTTTAACGAGGAAGGGCAAGTACACAGCATCGATTTTTCTCGCCACAAAGCCCGTGTTATGTAGGAGCGGCGACAGGGAATGCCGGACCGGATCACCAATCACTCCGTAAACGCGAGTGCGATGGGTCAGCTCGTGTGCCCGGTAGAGTTGCTTCAGGACGTGCAGGGAGACTTGACCGGGAGCAGTAGCTTCCCCAACCGGCGCGTAGGCCAGCGCGCTCCCTTCTCGCAAAGCGAGTATGCGCGCGGGAAGGCCGACTTCGCCCATAGGCACTGCGACGAGATTGGGCGAACGGCGAACCAGACGCAGTAGTCGGAGGCTGTCGCCGATGGTGTGGGCATGGGCTGCAATTTTTAAGGCGCCGGCTTCAGGGTGTGCGGCAGAAGTAGAATGGACCGACTTCAGTCGCGGCGGCATGCGCAAGAAATCGTGCAAAGAGAGCAGGATCTGGGGCGGCAAGCCAAGCTCGCTCAGGGACTTGCGGGGCAATTCGAGCGCTGTCTCGATTTCCAAGTCGCACCAGGAGCAGCCCGCCTCGTGGGCCTCGTTCAACCAATAAAGCTCGGCTTGAACCCCCGCTCGAAGCCTGCCCCCCCCTTCGCGGCGGCGGCAGGTGGCGAGAAAGGTTGCGCCGCGCGGGCTGTTCCTCTTCAGCCAGAGGAGGAAGCGGGAGCGCTCGGAATCGCTGCGAAGCCAGTCCAGGCGCAGCTCGATGGTTGGGGTTTCGCGAAGCCCTGCACGGACCAAATCGGCCATTTCCGCGGCCGTAGAAGCTGCCGCCACCGCGCAGATTCTCCCTATACCCATCCCAAACAGACTTTCCCCCAGCGTGATTCTTGCCATGTTATTGAGAATAAGGCTTCTAGCATGCCCGTAGCAAAAGTGTAAAGCGGCCCCGGCGTATTTGTTGACGCATGGGGGCGGCCCTGTTAATTTCGCTAAGAATCGTCCCCGCACGGCCCGTAGGGCGTGTTTGAAGGAGTCTTGGAATGCGCGCTAAATTAGCTGCTCTATGCACGATTGTCTTTGCCGGCGCCGGAATTTGCTCGGCGCAGACTTCTGTTGTTCCCCCGCAGGCTACTTTTTCTGCGATCTATTGTTCGGGCTTTGTCACTGACGAGAAGGTTCCCGATGCAACCCGGCTAATTTCCGGTGAGCAGTCGAACGATAAACTCACGTTCGCCCGCGGCGACTATGTATATATCAACCGTGGCATGGACAAAGGCGTTCGCGTGGGCGATCGATACTCCGTCGTTAGGCCAGAGAGCGATCCTCTGAAAGTGGAGTGGTTCAAGTGGCAGGACAAGCTGCTAAAGGCCATGGGGACGCACTATTTGGACGCTGGGCAGCTTAGAGTCGTTGTCGTTCAACCAAAGGTGGCGATCGCGCAAATAACACTATCTTGCGACTACATGCAGCGTGGCGATATCGTGCTGCCTTATCAAGAGAGACCAGACCCACCCTTCAAGGACGGGGGCGCCTTTGACCATTTCGCTCCCGTCAGTGGCAAGCCCGTCGCGATGATAGTTGAGTCAAAGGACTATCAGCAATCCGCCGGGCGGGGCAACACCGTCTATGTAAACCTTGGGACCAACAAAGGCGTAAAAGTCGGCGATTATTTTCGAGTATTCCGCTACCAGGGCTCGAGGGCGGAGACTGCTCCTCAGACAAGAGACTATCAGGACCGCATTTATGGCTTTGGGAGCTCGCCCGGGAAATATACGTGGAATGATTTGCCCCGCGAAGTGCTGGGCGAAGGCATCGTCATCAACGTGAGCCGCAACTCTTCGACCGTGTTAATCACGTATAGTTCGATCGCTATGTACACGGGCGATTACGTCGAAATCGAATAGGCCCCACAAGTAAAAGCAGGACAGAAACTTCCGGCCCGCTGCGAGCCACTGCTCGTGCGGGCCTTTCTTTGGCGCTGGCAATGTGCAACAGAACTGGCATGCGCTGTAGAATTCAGCCATCCGCAGATTGTTCCCCGGCACACTCACCTTCCGAAAAGACCTCACAAGTGAATCCCAGGATTTGTGTTTCCGGCTCCTGCCATGCGTTTGCGTTCAGGCCAGCTTTGCGGCAGGTCTCTTCCAAAAACTGGTCGCGGCCAAATTTGTGCTCAACCGCAACCTGAGGGAGCAGAAGCCCGCGCTTCGAGCCTTGGGAAATCAGCAAACCGTGCTTCCCGATCTCGATCTTTTCGGGAAGAATCGGTTCCAACGGAGATAGAAGAGAGAGTTCGATTTCTAGTTCCGGGAGCTCATCCGCGCGGACGGGCGAAAATCGCGGATCGTGCAGGGCCGCGTTGGCCGCGCATCGCGCGATGGATTCGCCCAGCGGCTCGAAGGCGTCCACGACGCCGATGCAGCCACGCAAACGGCCAAGCCGGTGGAGCGTCACGAACACGCCGCGTTTCTCGGCAAACACTCCACCTGGGGAAATTTCCTCGGTAGACTTCTGGAGGGAAACGGCCTCGGCAATTGCCCGGCGTGCCAATGCAAGCAGAGACCGGCGGTCGGTTTCAGAGAGGAATGGCATCCTCGGACTTTTTGTGGCTCTCCATCATGCGCAGCTTGCGCCGCTGTTTGATGCGGTCGTCAAGCTGTCCCCAAAACTTCAGAAAGTATTGCGCCGCCGATAGCAGAGCGCTAATCACCACCAGCCAGAGAAGGAATAGCCCCAGCTTGTTCAGCCAAGGGTGCTGTTCTTGTCGCGCTCCGGCAATCAGAACTGCCACCGCACACACTTGCAAAACCATTTTCGTTTTGCCTAACAAGGATGCGGCGATCGTGAATCCCTCTGCCGAGGCAATATTCCGCAAACCAAGAACGGTGAACTCACGCCCGATAATAATGACGACCATCCAAGCCGGGACGAGGTGCATATCCACAAGAGAAACGAACGCGGCCGAAATGAGCAACTTGTCCGCAATTGGGTCCAGAAGAATGCCCAGCGTGGTGATTTGAAGCCGTCGCCGCGCAAAATAACCGTCGGCCCAGTCCGTCGCTGCGGCCAGGAGCAGGATCAAGATTCCCCAGAACTCGAAATGCATTGGGAAACCAGGGAAATCGACGTTAGGGCTCTTCGTGAGCAAGACTGCAATGAGCAAGGGAACGAAAAAGATGCGGAGAACCGTCAGTGAGTTGGGGAGATTCATGGCAACTTGGCGGCGGAGAGGCCGCCCCTTAGGCTACGTCCACCGCTCGCCTGACTATAGACTCCTACTGGGCAGGCGTCAACGTCTGCCAGGGTCCGCGGATGAATCTGGGAACACCTCTGCCGGTACTGTAACGTCAACAAGTAAAATGAGTTGCCCCACGCGGAGTGCTGTACTCATCCGTACTCTCTCTGCTGCAAACCTGTGCAAATGTCCAAAACCGATAACGAAGAAGCCAACCCGCTGTTGCACCTTTTGGCAGAGCATAGAGGGCAGATAACTCTCCTGTATTCAATATGTTAGGAACCAGACATTCGAAAAGCGTCAGGATCTTAGTAGCCCTAATTTGGCGCGCCGCTATTTTGGAAGAAACAGTTTCCACAAGGTTTCCACAGCAAGGTCGGCTCAATAACCCGTGCAAACTATTAAAGAAAGACCTATTTAGCAGCCAGAACCGCTGTTTTCAGGATGGTCGAGGCGGAGTTACTTTAGTGCAAACCGGCAGGTCGTCTGTCAGATGGCTCGCGGTCCGCGCAAGAGTCGCGCCGGAAGGAAAAAGAGGCCTCTCAAAAAGGCCAAAACGCCGTGCACGGCAATTCCTGCAATGCGAAACGGCAAAAGTATCAGCCAAACGATGGGATAAACCACCAGCGCAAGCAGCGCGAGCGGCCAACAGAGGAAGAACAACATGCACCACAGGATAAACGTAATCATGGCAACGCCCTCCCCTCCTATTACGCACGCGTCCGGCTCGAAGTTCCATCCTTTGCGAAGGTACTCAGTTTGAGTTTGCGCGCAATCGATACGGGAACTTCGGCATCCATCAGCATGTGAGAGTCTTCAACTTCGGAATGTAACACACGGCCTAGCGCATGCACTAGCGCCAGTGTACGGCCCTCGGCGAGCGGCAGCCGCAGCGAAAGCGTCACGACAGGATCGACCGGAAGAGCCGCGTCCATCCGGCGCAACAATTCTTCCACGCCTTCTCCCGTAAGGCCCGAGACGAGCACAGGTTCGCCGTTTGTGCCCGCGCCCATTGCGTAGGGATGGATCAGCGGAGCCCTTTGCTCTTGCGTAAGCTGGTCCACTTTGTTGAATACGCGCAGCCTTGGCCGGTCCGCTACGCCGAGGTCATTCAGAATTTTGTCCACTTCCTCGTCGAGTTCGGCGTGATGCGGGTTCGAGACGTCGCTCACATGGAGTATCAGAGCCGCTTCTTGTACTTCCTCGAGCGTTGCGCGGAACGCCGTAAGCAATGCCTTGGGCAGATCGCGAATGAATCCCACTGTATCTGAGACCAACACGCGGCGATTCGATGGCAAACGAATCGCGCGAATGGTCGGGTCCAGAGTGGCGAACATACGCGAGGAGACCAGCACCTCGGCGCGGCTCAGGGCATTAAACAGAGTCGATTTGCCAGCGTTGGTATAGCCCACAAGCGCAATCGTCCCAAGCGGCACAGCGTTGCGTGCCTCGCGACGTAGGGCACGTTGTTTGCGAATGTCTTCGATGCTGTTTTGAATCTTGCCCACGCGGTCGCGAATGCGCCGGCGGTCCGTTTCCAGTTTCTTTTCGCCAGGTCCGCGAACGCCGATGCGCCCCGCTCCTCCGCCCGCTCCGCCGGAACCTCCGCCGCCGCTCTTGCCTCCAAGACGCGACATGGAAGCGCCCTTGCAGGTCAGTCGGGGCAACATGTAGTTCAACTGCGCGAGTTCGACCTGCAACTGACCTTCGCGGCTGCGCGCGTGGCGCGCAAAAATATCCAGAATCAACTGCGTGCGGTCAATCACGCGGCGCTCCGTAGCCTCTTCGATGTTTCGCTGCTGCATCGGCGAGAGGTTGCTGTCGAAGATGATCAGCGGCGCCTTGTGCGCGGTAGCCTCGGCGCGAATTTCGTCCAGCTTGCCGCGCCCTACAAGCGTCGCCGGGTCCGCCGATTCGCGCACCTGAAAAACCGTGCCCGCGATTTCCGCACCAGCGCTGCGCGCCAATTCGACAAGCTCAAGCAGCGATTCCCTGCCCTGCTCGCCCGCAGGCATCCCAGGAAAGCGCGGCTTCCGCTTCCAGCCCAAACCAACGAGCAACGCGCGGTCCGCCGTAGACACAGTTTGCGAAGTTTTCGTCACGAAGTTAGTCCTGAAGCCATTGTGCCGAGGAAGCCATTTAGGAGGGGGTCTTTCTTCACCTGCGACATTATACCCGCTCAGCTCGTTCGCGGCGACTCCGCCAAGCTCTGCTGACGGAGCCATTCGCGAGCTTGGTCTTGTACGTGTGAATCGTCGCCAAAACCAGTGAGCCAGTGCACGCTGGGATCTTTACGAAACCAGGTTAACTGACGTTTTGCGTAGTGCCGTGTGGCTAGCTGAATTGCGGCGCGCGCTGCTTCGAGCTTTTTCTTTCCGTGCAGAACGTCACGCAGTTCGCGGTATCCGATAAAATCGAAGGGCTTGGCATTTTTTGGTAAACCGCTCTCCATCAGCCCGCGTACTTCCTCTATCCAGCCTTGCGCCAGCATCGCGTCCGTCCGCGCGTGGATGCGTTCGTAGAGCGCTTCGCGCGGCGGCATCAATCCGATTTTCAATGCGCGCCAGCCTTCCAGAGGCGCGCGTCCCGCACGGTGCACTTCCGAAACGGGTTTCCGCGCAAGCACGCACACTTCGACTGCACGGATCAATTTTTGCTCGTCCGCCGCCGCGATTTTTCCTGCCGTTTCGGGGTCCAGCCGCGCAAGCAGCCGGTGCAAGTAACCCGGCCCTTGCTCCCCGGCGCTCGCACGCAGCCTCTCTCGCAATTCTTCGGAGCGCTGCGGCACTTCCGCCAATCCCTCAAGCAACGCCTGCAAATACAATCCCGTGCCGACGGTAAGAATCGGCAGCCGGCTTCGGCCCCGCAAATCTTCCAGAACAACCAACGCCATCTGACGGTATCCGCCGGCGGTCGCCGCTTCATTAGGAGTTAAGGAGTCGATCAAGTGGTGAGGGATGCTGCGGCGCTCTGCAGGTCCCGGCTTGGCCGTGCCAATATCGAAACCGCGATAGAGCTGCGTCGAATCGCATGCCAGCACTTCTCCCCCGAATTGCCCGGCCAGCCACACTCCGAGCGCGGACTTCCCCGAAGCCGTAGGCCCAACCACAGCGACCAGCGGCAGTTCCGATATGCCAGGATTCATCGAAACAGGATATGCCAAGCGCGCATGAGCAGCACAATGAGCACAATCAAAGCGAGAACCAGACTGCCGAGAACCTGCTGGCGGACGAGTTTCACTGTTGGTGAGAATAACTTTCTGGCGGGATGTTGTAGAGGTAGGTATATCGCAGCTCAATGTAAGGCCCTGTGAATTGCGAAGGCAGCGGCTCAAATGGGTTGGAAGCGCGTACGGAAGAGTAGGCCGCACGATCGAGCGGCTCTTTTCCCGAGTTGCGGTTAATGACAGGCTCAGGGTTTGGGACGCTGCCATCCCTCATGATCTTGAACGTCAGGACGACAACACCCCTTTCCCCAAGCTCGACCGACTCGGGCATTATGGCAAACCAGTTTCGCTTTACCGTGACGTACACGCGCTGGAGGTAGCTGTTAAAGTCCACACCCTGATCAGGTGTGAGCATCTCAAGTCCGCCGTAGGCTGTTCCGCCACTTCCACCCCCGCCAGGAGAGCTGCGGCCCGAAACGCGGCCTCCGCCCCCAATTGGACGCGAGCCGGAACTCGGCGCCCTGGACATATCCTGCACGGTATCCTCGATTGTGGGAGCTTTCGGCAACACCAGTCCGTGCTGCGGCTTCGGCATGTCCGGAGTATCCAGCTTCAGCGGCGGCTTCGGAGCATCCGGCTTAGGCGCGGGTGCCTCCACCTCGTGCGGAGTCACCGGTACTTTCGGTGCGGGGGCGTCCGGCAACTCTCTCTTGGGAGGCTCAGGCCTAGGCGCAGGCTGCGGGACGGGAGGAGCCACTTTGTTTATTACGCGTGGGTCGACACGAACGGCAGGCGGCTGCGCTGGGCGAGGCTCCGCTTTTGGTTTGGGAGCGTATGAACTCTCCGGCGGAATCCACGTCAGTTGCCGGTTGGCCAGATCAATTTCATCTTTCGTCGGCGCGTGCGGCGGGAAGATCTTTGCCCACAGGATAATCGTCGCAAACAGCAGTATGTGGAACGCAAACGACGAAACGCGCGTGATCAAATCCGATTTAGTTTTTTCTTCCGTTTGTGGCTTGGTGAGAAGATTCACTTCGCCGGTCATGAAAACGTCGAGATCGACGATATCCGCCGGCGGGATCAGCCGTCCTTGCGTCATTTCCAGCGGCGCTCCGCCTTGCGGCACGGCGATGCGTTCGTCCATGTCCGTCGGCTGAACGGGGGTCGAAGTATTTTCCTTGACGTTGTAGGCTTCCTGATTCACATCGCGCGGAACAACGACGCGCGCGGCAATCGACTCGAGCGGCAGCGATCTGGGAATACTCGATTTGCCATCCAGCTCGATGATCGGCAACATAGCAGGAACGAGCGTGCGCTCGTCCAGTGTCGTTGGACGACGACGCTGCGTCGCGGTGTCCGCGGTGGCGGACAGACGGGCACCTTCCGGAACCAGGGTGCGGGGAATCATTTTCCTGCTTTCTCTTGTGAGGCGAACGCTGCTAGTTGGACGCGTTCGCCATGCTCCTGGATGCTTGCCATCACGCGGGTGGCCAGTTCCAAAGCCGCACGGCCAGCGGCGCCGTTGGTTCGCGGCTCGCGGCGAGTTCGTACCGCGTCCAAGAATGCCTCTAGCTCCGCATGCAACGGTTCCACGTCAGGCGCCGGCAATTTCTCAAAGGAAAATTCAGGCTGCGGCCCGGGCCGCTTCACGCCGACCCGCAGCGCGTCGCGGCGCGCGTAGTCGAGCGAAATGTACTCGTGCTGCTGGAAAAATCGCATTTTACGCACGCGTTCCGTTGAAACTCGGCTCGCGGTTACGTTGGCGACAGCGCCGCCCACGAATTCAAGCCGCACGTGAGCGATGTCCACTTTGTCCGTCAGCACGGGAATGCCCACCGCCTTCAATTCAGTCACCGGCTCCTTCACGAGCGCCAGCAGGATGTCCAGATCGTGGATCATGACGTCGTAAATCACTTCCACATCGAGGCTGCGCGGCGTAAACACTCCCAAGCGATGCACTTCGAAAAAAAGAGGCCGATTCAGAATCGGCTCAACCGCTGCAACCGCCGGGTTGAATCTTTCGACGTGGCCCACCTGTAGAATCCGCTTGTATCGGCGCGCCGCTTCGACAAGCACATCCGCCTCCGCCAGATTCAGGGCCATAGGCTTCTCGACCAGCACGTCCAACCCGCTCTCGATCAGCCGGCAACCTACATCGGCATGCGCGACCGTCGGCACCGCTACGCTAACGGCCTCTGCAAGTTCGCGGACTTCTTCGAGGCTACGCAGCGCTCTGGTCTGAAATTCTACAGCGACGGCTTCCGCGCGAACCTGATCTTGATCATAAACGCCAATGAGTTCAGCGCCCTCCAACTCGCGATACACCCGCGCATGGTTGCGTCCAAATTCCCCCGCTCCTACAACGGCGGCGCGGACTTTTCTCATTTCTCGCCCCTCGCCGCTCATTCTTTGTTTATTCCCCCTGAAGAGCTCTTCGGTTCCGCAGCCATCGCCGGAGGAAACGCCTGAATGGCGATATCCGCCGCGTCGGCCAGCGCAATCAATTGTTGACGGTCAAACAGCAAGGTGCGTCCCGCGTCCACCGCCAAAGCCGTAGCCCGGGAGCTCTTCATCTGTTCGATGGTCGGCAAACCAACCACGGGTACATCGAAGCGCATGTCCTGGCGCGGCTTGCTAACTTTCACGACCACCAGAGCCTTACCGCCAACGATGCGCGCCGCGCGTGCAATGGTTTCG
>DATEWL010000545.1:0-10827 GCA_035258025.1 Candidatus Acidiferrum sp.
CACCTTCTCCGGCGCAAAGTCGTCGAGCGCCGCCGCTGCCAACAAGGTGTCCCCTCCGATCACGCCACTCGTCAGCGCCCCGCCAACACCTACAGCCACGCCATTCAAAAAATCGCGCCGGGTAATCGCGCGCTCCATCCCCAATTCGCGATCCTTCTTTCCTTCACTCATGCGTGGGATTGTAGCGCAACCACGCAGTCTCAAGACACACGTCTCCGTGGCCTCTGTGAACTTTGTGTAAAATTCTTTTTCTTATTCGAACGAAGGAAACAGCAAGAATCTATAATTCCCGCAAAGCCGTGGCCACAGGCCGCTGCGCCGCCCGCACCGCCGGCGGCAATCCGCCAAGCACACCCATTATCAGCGCAAAAATCAAGCCGCTCAAAAGCAATATCGGCGTGATTTTAAACGCAAACTCCATATGCGAAAACGTCTGCCAATTCATCGCCCCGGTGGTAAGCCCGTTCAAAGGCAGCACCGCCGCAGCCCCAAGCGCCCCACCCACAAAGGAAATCAGCAGCGCCTCTATCAAAAATGAAAACACCACCGCCGCAGCGCCAAACCCCAGCGCACGCATGGTTGCGATTTCCCGCCCGCGTTCCGCCACCGCCGAATACATCGTATTCAGCGCCCCAAAAATCGCTCCAATGGCCATCACTGCCGCAACCAGACCGCCAAGAATCGTAATGAGCTGCGTCATGCGCGTCGATTGCTTCGAGTAATAATCAATCTCCCGCGTCACATCCACATTCAAACGCGGATCGGCCGTAACGAAATCCTTGAACTGTTCAAACGAATTCGCCGAAGCAAGGTGCACCGTCACCGACTGATAGCTATCCTCTGGCCGCTTGAAAGCGCCATTCAAAAGGTGCGCATCACACCACACCTCCGAATCAAACGCGCTCCCGCCTGCATCGAACACGCCCACCACTTTCCATTGCGTATCACCCATGCTGAGCGTATCTCCGAGTCCCAGGTTCTTGTAGCTCTTCGTCGCGTTCTTGCCGACGATCACCTCAGAAAGTCCGGGCTGAAACATGCGCCCCTCGGCGACCTTGACGTTGTTTCGAATCGCAAGAACATTTGGCGATACACCACGAACCTGCACATTCGCGTCCGTACCCGTCGCAACCATCGGAATCGGCGCCACCAACACCGCCTCGGTTGTGATCAGTGGACCGCCAACCACGCGAGCAACGCCCGGCGCGTCCTGCAGAATCTTCGAACTCTCCAGCGGCACCGCGCCTGTCATCTCCGAAGTAGACCCCGCGCGCAGAACGAGTGCATTGTCATAAGATCCGGAAGAAACAAGCGTCGCCCGAAATCCTCGCGCCAGCGAAAGCATCGCAATAAAAACTCCCACGGTCCCGGCAATTCCGAGGACCGCGACAATGGCCGAAGTCCATCGCGCCTTCACACTCCGAAAGTTGTAAACCACCGGAATAGCCATGTCACACCCTCCGCAGCGCGTTCACGACGCGCATGCGCATCGCGCCGATTCCCGGCAAGAGTCCGCTGACGGCTCCAACAAGAAGCGCTACTCCCAACCCCAGCGAAAGTATCGCTGGCGACAAAACCAGCGACGGCAGCAAGCCGTTCAGTTTGGCGCCGAGAACTGGGACCGCGAGAAGAGCAAGCCCAAGCCCTGCAAGCCCTCCAATGAGCGCTATGACCAGCGATTCCGCCAGCACAAAAAAAAGAACTGCGCGGTCGCTATAACCTATAGCCTTGAGCACCCCGAGTTCGCTGATCCGCTCGCGCACGGAAATAGCCATGGTGTTCCCTGTAACGAGCAAAAGCGTAAAAAACACCACGACCCCGATACTTTCGATCAAAAACTCGATGTTGCCGAACTGCTTGATAAATCCGATAGCGAACGCCGACTCCGTCTCTGTCTTTGTTTCCGCGGAGGAGTTAGCAAACATGGTGTCGATGGCCTTGCCGACCCGCGCCGCATCATCAGGATTGTCCAGTTTGAGGACGTACCACCCCGCCGTGCTCTTCGCGAAGGCTGGCACGTTTTCATCAAAGTATTTCCACTGAATCCAAAACTGATTTTCGTCACCGCCGGGACGGCTATTGTGATAAATCCCATCCAGGTTGAACTCCCACGTCTTAGTGGGGCCATAAAGCGAGTTCTTAATCGGAATGCGATCACCGATTTTCCAGCCGAACCGCTCCGCGGTTTTAACACCAACCACGGCCCCCTGCCGGTCTTTCAAAAAATTCGCCCACTGATCGTCTGGCACAACGAATTCATTCATTACCTTGCGCATGTTGTCCGGGTCGATCACGAACTGCACGAAAAAATTCTTCTCGTCCTGGTACACGCCCCCGAACCAGTGGTTTTGCGTCACCGCCTTGACGCCGGGGATGGCCGCGATCCTGTCCTGGTAGGAAATCGGCAGGGTTTGAATCAGCCCAATCCTGTTGGTCGTAATAAGACGGTCCGCGCCAGCCACTTCCGCGCCGCGGCTAAAGGCGCTCCTCACCACCGCCAAAAACGCAAAAAGAAACAGCGCCACGGCAAACGAACCGATGGTCAAAATCAGCCGGACCTTCTTCCGAAAAAGATTTGCGAAAATCAGCCCGCGGAATCTCACGCCACACCTCCCGCGACGACTTCCTGCCGCTCTCCCCCTTCAACAAGGAGTCCCTTCTCCAAATGCAGCGTTAAGTCCGCCTGCTTCGCCACGACCGGATCGTGCGTCACCATCAACACGGTTTTGCCGTACTCTTTCACAAGCCGGTTAATTAAACTCATGATTTCGTCCGCGCTCTTGCGGTCCAGGTCACCGGTCGGCTCATCGCACAATAGAAACGTCGGGTCAGCCACAATTGCGCGCGCAATCGCCACGCGCTGTTCCTGTCCTCCGGAAAGCTGCCTCGGATAGTGGTTCATCCGGTCCGGCAGTCCCACAACACTAAGCGCCGTCTCCACATGCTTGCGCCGCTCGGACTTCGAGAGCTTCGTCAGCAGCAGCGGTAGCTCCACGTTCTGAAACGCCGTCAGCACCGGAATCAGGTTATACATCTGAAAAATGAATCCCACGTGCCGCGCTCGCCACTGCGTCAGCTTGCTCCCGGACATGTGCGTGATCTCGTCGCCCGCAACGGTAATGCTCCCTTGCGTCGGCACATCCAAGCCGCCAAGCAGATTCAGCAGCGTGGTTTTCCCGGAGCCGCTCGGCCCCATGAACCCCACGAAATCGCCCTTATCCACGTCCAGATTCAGCCTCTGTAGCACCTGAATCTGCTCGCCACCGCGGCTGTAAGCCTTCGAAAGCCCGCGCACCTGAATCAAGCTGTTTCCGTTCCCCCGTCCATCCACTCGAATCATTTTCGGCGCTCCTGTTTCGCAATCCCTACTTCTTGATCTGCACAGCCAGTCCGTCCTGCATATTGGCAGGCCCTTTCACCACCACTGCATCACCAGCCACGATCCCGGACAAAATCTCCGTCTGCGCTCCCCGGGCATTTCCGACGGCCACCGCCCGTCGCTCCAGCTTGTCGTTCTTCACCAGAAACACAATCTTTTTCCCGTTGTCGTCGTGCAACGCCTCGTTCGGAAGCAAAGCCGCCACAACCGGCGCCGAAGTATCCACCTTCTTCACCGGCTCGTCGCTCAGAAACGTCACCTTGATTCCCATGTCCGGCAAAATCCGCGGATCCAGCTTGTCAAACGAGATCCGCACTTTCACGGTCGCCTTCTGCCGGTCCGCCGTAGGAATCACTGTCCGCACGTGGCTCGGAATCTCCCAATCCGGATACGCATCCAGAATCGCTGTCACCTTCTGTCTATCTTTCACACGCGCGATGTAGGACTCATTCACGTCCACTTCAATCTCGTTCGAATTCATATCCACGATCGTCGCAATACCGGTTCGGGTAAATCCTCCGCCAGCAGAGATCGGCGACACCATCTCGCCTACCTGCGCGTCTTTCGAAACCACAATACCGTCGTACGGAGCGGTAATCACGCAATTGTCTACTGCTTGCTGCGCCTCGCGAATCCGCATTTCGGATCCTTGCACTTGTTGCTTCGCCAGATTAATTTTAGCCTTGAGGCTGTCCACGTTCGTGCTCGCGGTATCCAGTTGCTCTTGTGTCTGCACACCGGCCTGCTGCAATTGTTCAGCGCGTCGCAATTCGATCTGCGAAAACTTAAGCTGTACTTGAAAGTCCGCGATCGCCGCTTGCGAGGAATCCCGGTCTGCCTTCGCCGAATCCAGCGCCTTCTTCACGTCGGAATCGTCTAGCGTAGCCAGCAATTGTCCTGCGTGCACGCGCGTCCCTTCATCGAAGAACACGCCAGTGACCCGCCCCGTGATTTTGGCCGCAATCGTAGCCCTTCGCCGCGGCGTGACATATCCGCTCGCATTCAAAATCGCCGAGCGTCCCCCGATTTCCGGTTTCTGCGCTGTCACTACGTCCACGACCGGCGTCTGATTCCGAAGCGCATACGCCAGCCCCGCGATAATAACGATCAGCCCGAGCACCGCCGACGCGTAGCTCAGCAGCTTCCCGGCCTTGCCACCCGAACGGTGGCTGTCGTGAATCCGCAGCGAAGAAAGGTCCGCTTTTGGATGGATTTCTGTTGTCGCCATTAATACCCTGCTCTCCCTGCCAGACGCCCTTCACCTGCATCTACGCAATGTCATTTCGGAAAATTACGGGCCAAACCTGGTTTTCTGCTCTTCATTCTACCCCGCTTTGCTGATTGCCGTACGTTTCCCCCAGAGGGCCTTCCAGCTTTCCCGTACGTTCATGCTCGACTGGCCGTTTCTGTCGTTCCGCTCCTTTGCGCCGTGGCCGCCCTCGGGTATACTCTTTTTGTCGCTAATTATCTTAGTTTGTGAGATAATTAGCTGTCAAGACAAAATGCGCCAAATCAACTGCACCGTGCAAATGCCCAGGCCCGCTTCGTCGCGTAAACGCAACGCCTTGATCCTTCGTGTTGGTATGGAACTTGGCCGCGAGCTCAGCACCGTCTCCATCTTCTTCCACCAGTCCATCGCCAATAAACTGGGCATCAATGTTACTGATACCAGATGCTTCGAATTAATGTCTCGTTATGCCCAGGGCCCCATCACTGCCGGCGACCTCGCCCGGGCCACCGGTTTGACCACCGGCGCCGTCACCGGCATCCTCGACCGCCTCGAAAAAGCCGGCCTCGTCGAACGCTTTCGCGATACCAGCGACCGCCGCAAAGTCTTTGTCCGCCCCCGCTTGGAGGCTCTCCAGCGTGTCGGTCGTCTTTACCAAGGCCTCGCCGCCGCCTCCCTCAAGCACGCCTCCAGTTATTCGACCAAGGAACTTGAGCTGATCCAGCACTTTTTCGAGGGCAACCTCAAAATCCTTCGCGATCAAACCGCCAAGTCCAGCTAGCCCCACCAAGCCTCTATACGAAGCTCCGCCAGTTTGGCTACATTCGTTTGACCAAACCCGCCCGTTTGGTGTATTCTTTGAGGTAGGAAATTGTCCGCAAATGGTAGCCACGCGCTGCCTTTTTTATTTTAGGCCTCTTGTTGGGACAAGGGTTTAGCCCCATTTCTTCACTTCCACCGGCTTGAAATATCAAGCCCGGCTAGATTCTGCACAATTGTGGTGCAAATCCTAAGCTATTTAGAATCAACACTTACAGAAGTATGTCAAAACAAGCGATTTTAAATTCCCTAAACCTACCTTGTTCACAACTGAGATGGAGAATCCCATAATCGAACAGTTGCTCGGCAGAGTGTATGCCTGAGCTCGCCTTAAACGTCATTTCTGCAATGACTTAAAGGCATTTATCTTCAGGCACCTGAGATGCGTATCCTTCTCTGAATCTCAGATTGGAGTCCGCCATAATGCTCAACTTTTGGAAAGACATCCAGTACGCCTTCCGCACACTATTAAAGAACCCCGGTTTCGCCATCATCGGCATCGTCACACTCGCTCTCGGCATGGCCGTCAACACCTCGCTCTTTAGTGTCGTCAACGGTTTCCTGCTCCGCCCCCTTCCCGTCCCTCATCCTGAACAAATCACTGTTCTCGCCTTGCAGCAATCCTCGCTTCCCGGAAATCGTCATTTCTCCTACCCCGACTTCGAAGACTTGCGCGACCACGCCGACTCTTTCAGCGATATTTTCGCTTTCCGAGTATCACTCGCAGAACTCTCCGTGGACCAAAGAGCCGACCACTGCGTCATGAGCCGCGTCTCCAGTAACTACTTTTCTTCCCTTGGAGTTAAGCCAGCCTACGGACGTCTCATCCTTCCCACCGAAGGCCGCGCTCCCGGCAGCGACCCCGTCTTGGTTCTGGGATATTCCTATTGGCGCAAGAGATTCGCTGGCGATCCGGACGTGGTCGGCAAAAAAGTCGAGCTCAATCAACATCCATTCACGATCATCGGCGTGGCACCCAAAGAATTTAAGGGAACCTACTCAGTCCTCGACATGGACGCTTTTATTCCTTTCAGCGCGGAAATGGCCGAAGATCCAGACAATCCTGTTGAAAAGAGTTGGACAAGCAGGGTCTCTCGCAGCCTCACGCTAATGGGAAGGTTGAAGCCCGGCGTAACGATCAAGCAAGCCCAGGCGTCGCTCAACGTTTTGGCCCAACGCATTTCCGATCAGCATCCGGACACGGAGAAAGGCATCACCGTACAGCTTTACCCGGAAAAACTCGCCAGGCCGGAACCCGACCCACAAAACCCTATTCCCGTTGCCGCCATGGCTTTCATGGGTTTAGCCGGGCTTGTCATGCTCGTTGCGTGTTTCAATATCGCTAATGTTCTCTTGGTGCGAGCTACCGTGCGCCAGCGTGAAATGGCGATTCGCGCGGCTCTTGGCGCTGGACAGGGGCGCCTGGTCCGCCAATATCTGACCGAAAGCCTTCTGCTCGCCTTTCTTGGTGGTGGCGCAGGTCTGTTTCTAGGATCTTGGGCGGCGGGAATCCTCGGCTCGCTCCGTCTTGGCTCCGAACTCCCCATCGAGTTTGATTTTCATCCCGACACCACCGTCTATCTGTTTTCACTTGCAGCCGTGCTGCTGACCGGTTTAATCGTCGGCATTATGCCGGCCTTGCGCGCCGGTCGAACCAATGTGATCACAGTTCTCCATGAGGGAGGCCGCGGCTCCTCGTCTGGTCCGCGCCGTCAACTGGCAAGAAATACTTTGGTGGTGGCACAGGTGGCGGGTTCTCTGGTGCTACTCATAGTCGCCGGTCTGTTCGTCCGCAGCTTAGATAAGGCTCAAAAGATTAATCTCGGCTTCAATCCCGATCATGTTCTCAATCTCTCCGTGGATGTCGCCCAGATCGGCTACAAGGAACCCCGCGGCCGGATCGTGTACCGGGACTTGGACAGCCGGATTCGCGCTCTGCCCGGCGTTGAATCCGTGGCTCAGGCGTTTACCACTCCTATGAGCCTAATCAGCACGGGCGACCGGCTAACCATTGAAAATCAACAGCTCGAACCGGGCCAACAACCGCCCGACATTAACTACAACATGGTGACTACGGGATATTTCGACACTCTCCAGATTCCCTTGTTGCGCGGCCGGAAGTTCGCGGACGCCGACAGCGAAAAGGCCCCTCTGGTTGCCGTCATTAATCAAAATATGGCAAAGAAGCTCTGGCCCAGCGAGGACGCCCTCGGCCGGCGGTTCAGCATCAAGGGCCCGAAAGGCCCCTTCATTGAAGTCGTCGGCATCGTCCAAGACGGCAAATACCAGGACGCGACCGAAGATCCGCAACCCTACTTCTATGTGCCTTTCGAGCAAAGCTACATGTCCATCCGCACTATCCACGTCCGCACTTCCGTGCCTCCGGAAACGCTGGCCTTGCAACTTGAGTCACAAATTCACGAACTAGCCCCGGACGTTCCGATCACACAAGTGCAAACGATGACGCAATCCCTGCAAGGCGCGAACGGCTTTTTCTTTTTCCGTTTCGGCGCGCAAATAACGGCAGTCATGGGTTTCCTTGGCCTGATTCTCGCCGTCGTTGGAATTTATAGCGTGGTTTCTTACGCGGCCGTTCAGCGCACGCAGGAGATCGGCATTCGCATCGCCATGGGCGCATCTCCTAGCGATATTTTGAAAATGGTCTTGCGGCAAGGACTCGGCGTAGTCGGCATCGGCCTGGCCCTCGGCTTGGTTATTGCGCTGGCTGGCACGCGCTTGATGAGCGGCCTCATTGTGGGCATCAAACCCAGCGACCCGCTTACGTTTACGGTCGTGGTCCTACTGCTCACGGGGATTGCTCTCTTCGCTTGCTGGATTCCCGCGCGCCGTGCCACGCGCATCGATCCTCTCGTCGCTCTGCGCCACGAGTAACTGCTTTCGCGGCCAGCGGCGTCCTCATCTACTGGCGTATTAGAGCTGCCTCACTCTAAGCCTGCCGTTTCTCTACTTGGAATTTGAGGAGATTTAGTTCAGCGCGAGGCGTATCGCCACGGCAATTTCTTCGCTCGCTGCGGTAGCACTCGCCATGCCGAGCGCGCGATAGCTTTCAAAGTGGTCTTCATCGAACCACTGGTTCGCCGTCGTGTCGTGCGGAAAAGATTTGTCTTTCTTGGCGTATGCCAGAACGTCGTCCGGGTCGCCCTCGACCAGCGCCGGCTTCAAATAGATGATCGTTCCATCTTCTTCGGGAGCATCCGGGTTGTAGCGGATCTTTCCAACCGCAAAGTGTGCTTCGGACCGGCACGCCGCGGGATCATCGGAGCACGGTTTGGGTTTGATCTCTCCGAGTCCCTCCAAAACGATCTCGACGCCAAAGTCGGTTCGGCATCGTTCGATCGCGTTGTGAAGATCGCCGAAGGCGTACTCTGAATCGCAGGAAGCATCGCTGGCGATGATTAATTTGCACTGCCGCCTCACCAGTTCGTAGACCGCTAGATTTTCAAAATGTCCGCCGTCCGAAAGATAGACGTACTTGCTGTCGTCGTTCGTGGACCCCAGGAGTTCCTGCAGCAGGCAAGCGAATCCAATGCGCGGGCTCCCGTTCTTCCAGCCTTCGCCGCGCGGATTTCCGATCCACCAGCCAAGCCGTACATCGAACAGCGTCATCAGGAATCCCAACCCTGGATCGGAATAGGAACCCATATTCGGGCTTGCTGCTGCGCCCGAAATCGCCACGGCCGTTCCCATGGTCACGCCGTGTTTGAATCCCGGCAGCTTGCAGGCGAGTTTCTCGGTGGGCGCGTAAGCGGCGTCCCAATCTCGCGTGTCTTGAAGTGGCCGCGTAAATCCTCCATGAATCGGCGTCAAAGCAAAGGCGCGCGCTTTGCGCGTCTGCAGAGCGAGTTCCTTGCCACGGACCACGTTCAAGCTGGTGTTCAAAATCGGCAGCGGCCGCCCGTCTTTCGGATCGATCGAACCAATAGGGATTTTTAGTTCGCCAAGAGGAAAATTGTCCGCTTCCGAAAATCCAGTGAACGGCTGCGCATTCCGTTTTGGCACCGTCGCGCCCAGGTAACACCGCACCAATCGGTTGCGGTAGAGGTAATGGATGGAGAATTCATTGATGTCCACTCGCCACGAGACGAACAAAGCCGCGGCAAAAAAGAGCAGGCCTAGCAGAGGAACGCGGATATCGAAATCCAGATCGCTGGGCATCGCAAGCGTTGGCCAAACCAGACCTTTGGCCCAGTTCGCTGCGAACGAAGCGAAGATCGAGAGCCCTAGCAGCAGCCCCAGGATAAAAATGTACGGCGTCAGTTTTGCGGCCACGGCCAGAATCTTTTTCGTTAGCGGGGCGTCGGGATTCCATTTGCCTGTTTTCTCGCTTTTGCCAAAAAACACGCCGTACACCGTAGAGAGGACCCACATCAGCACGGCGCTAAAAGTCGTGTGATGGCCGCCGCTTCGCTCCCAAGCAAACAGCCTCCCTAACTCCCGCGGAAAGTAGATCGAAATCAAGAAAAGGCCGAGCCACAAAAATGCAAAGAGGAGCAGCCAGCCGCCCAACCTTCCCCACCACTCGCGGTGGGCGTCGCTCATGCCGCGTCCCATCAACCCGATATGAATTATGCCGGCGATCAACATGATGCCGATGGAGACGGGCGCTCCAAAGGTCAGGTTATGCCAGTTGCTGTAGGTGAGTTGACGCGTCGTGTCAGGAGGAATCAAGAGATAGCCAAAAGGAACAAAGAGATACCCAATCAAGATACCGGTCACAGCCGCGGTAACCATTACCAGCCCGCTGACCGGCCCGGTGTGGCCCCTGCGACTCTTTTTGAAGTGGACTATTCGCCTCACGAGGCAGGCGCCCGTCCACATGCTGAAATAGAGGCCCAGTCCCATCAGCGGGGCGCGGTATCTCGGGTGGGCGAGGATTCCCCAATCCGTCAGGAACAGGCCGCAGCCATAGGTGAACAGAGCGGAAGACACCAACAATGGAGCGATGATGAATGCATGGACGGCCCAGGAATTTGCGTACCATGGGTCTCTTTTTCCTTCGTGAGGGTCCACCGTTTCGAGATTCAGACCCATGAAAATCACAGCCACAAGCCCCATAGAGAGTCCCACGGCAAGCGCGAAATACTCCGATCTCATATACGGTTGAAGCGGGTAGTAGGGTGCTGATTGTGCCCATTGCTCGAGGTCTTCGAGAATGTGCAGTAGAAATACAATGGACCTGGGCACGAGCAGCAACGCGAGAAGAGCCAGCACCAGGATGATTTGATTCAAAAGCGTATTTCGCAGATAGCTCGCGGCAAAAGCCAAGAAATCCGCTCTCAGCAATCCCTTCCGCGGGGTGAGATAGTTGCTGTAATCGCGCAAGAAATGAACTTCGGGCGGGTCGCTGGCTTCTTGAGGCATCCTCGGTGGCGTTGACAAC
>DATEWL010000546.1:0-2517 GCA_035258025.1 Candidatus Acidiferrum sp.
AGAATTGGCAGGGCTCAACGAATCCCGCGTCCGAACAAGGCATTTCACCAACCGCCGAGTCGCCCTCGCCGGAAAACTTTCATTTTGATGACAAAGTCGTGGATTTTCAGAACCTGCAATTGCGTGTAGGCGCACAAGTCATTCCACTGACGATGATGGAATCCGACCTGTTTCGCTGCCTGATCAACAATAGCGGCAGACCCGTCTCTCGCAAACAACTTCTGCAGGAAGTATGGAATCTGCGCGAAGACACCGATACGCGAGCCATCGATAACTTCATCGTGCGTTTGCGGCGGTATATTGAGCGGGAGCCTGGTAAGCCCCGCTATCTGCTTACCGTACGAGGTATAGGCTATAAATTCGTACCAAGTCCCAGCGGCAAGAATCCGAAGTAGTAGTTCGAGCGTCACGTAGCCGCCAATTTTTCCTCGGCGGCTCCAACGGTCAATCAAGCCGCAACCGATACTTGGGCAGGAAGATGTACGCTCAGCTGGAGTAGCGGTATTATGCGTCCGGAGCGAATAAAAATCTCATGACAATCGTGGCTGGAGCGGATTTTGGAACTTTGAGCGTTCGCGTTTCCATCGTGGACAGCGAACGAGGACTGCTGGCGACCGCACTCGCGGAATACCCGCTCCACCGCAAACGCGAAGATCCGGAATTTGCCACGCAGTCGCACAATGATCAGATGCGCGCGTTGGCAACGGCTACCCGCGAGGCGGTTCAGAAGGCGCACATCTCCGGCGATCAGGTGCAAGCGCTGGCGATGGACACCACTGGTTCTTCCGTGATTCCCATTGGAAAGAATCTCGAGCCGCTTGATGAATACTATCTTTGGTGCGATCACCGAGCCAAAGCAGAGGCCGCGGAGATTACCGAAGCAGCGCATCGAGAAGGACTTGCCGCCATCGAGTGGTGCGGCGGAGTGTATTCGTCCGAGTGGGGATTCTCGAAGCTGTTGCACTGGCTGCGTCACAACCCAGAAAAGCGTGCGCAATTTGTATCTGCCTTCGAGCATTGTGACATGGCAGCGGCAACGCTGTGTGGCATCACCGATCCAAGCAAGGTAAAGCGTAGCGTTTGCGCGATGGGCCATAAATGGTTATGGAATGCAGATTTGGGCGGTCTGCCGCCGGAAAACTTCCTTATCAGAGTCGATCCTCTTTTTGCAGGAGTGCGGGAAAAACTTCAGGGCGAGTATGTCACTTCCGACCAACTTGCCGGACAACTTTCCCCGATCTGGGCCGAAAAGCTCGGGTTGAAAGCGGGCATTCCTATACCTGTCGGGGCATTCGATGCCCATTGGGACGCCATTGGAGCTGGTTGCCGCACCGAGGATATGGTGAACGTAGTCGGCACTTCGACCTGCATTATTGGAATTACTCCGTCGGTCAATCTGGTTCCGGGTGTCTGCGGCGTTGTGCAAGGGAGCGTGCATCCGCGACGCACCGGAATTGAAGCAGGGCTTTCCGCAGTGGGAGACATTTTCAACGCTATTGCAACTCGAGCCGGAACCGACGTCGCGACTCTAAGCAAGGGACTGGAGAAGTACAAGCCGGGACAGACCGGTCTTCTGCGCATGACTTGGGACAATGGTGACCGGACCGTGCTCGTGAATCCGAATTTACGCGGAATGACATTGGGTTGGAATCTTCAGAGCACTGCACAAGACGAACTCTTCGCCGCCATCGAAGGCACAGCGTTCCATACGCGAATTATTTTGGATCGCATGGCGGAGCACGGAGTGCACATCAAGCGCGTGATCAACGCGGGCGGCATTCCGCAAAAGAACAACGTACTTAATCAAATTTACGCGAATGTTCTGGGGAGGCCGGTGCTCGTGCCGAGCAAGAGCGTTGTCAGCTTGGGTTCTGCAATATTCGCTTTTCTTGCGGCTGGGACGTTCAAGACCGTGGAAGAAGCGCAGAATAGGATTTGTCCCGACCATGCCGTGTTTACTTCGGAGCCGGCAGCGGAGAAGGTCTACAACTCGCTGTACGCGCTGTATCAAAAGCTCTATTTCGCTTTTGGCCGACCAAAAGATTCGGAGTTCGGCGATATTTTGCCTGCGCTGATCCATATCGCTGAGGGGGCGAACCAGAGTTCTTCTTAAGCCGATGGGCGCTTGAGTCAGCGGCGCCCGTCAGACAGATGGAGAGGTAAATGCACGAACTAGGCAGAATGCCCTGACTGCACTACTTCTGTAGGCATTTGTTCTTCGGCGCGTATAATGCGCGTCGGAAAGATCGAGAGACGCAGCACCGAGGAGAAAAACATGTCGAAGCAATCGCGGTTGTCGCGCAGGGAATTTGTCGGCGCGGCCCTCTCGGCAGCCACGGTGAGCTCCATGCCGATTCCGAATCTCCTCGGTTCGTCCTGGGGAGGCAATGCGAGCGCCGCCGATCCTGCGTGGAAAGATGAAGGCGTTCTCTTCGTCGATAGGTCTCCGTACGCCAAGCTACATAACATTCCCGTCCACGCGGTGACGATTACACAAGGATTTTGGGGAGCGCGCCG
>DATEWL010000547.1:0-5703 GCA_035258025.1 Candidatus Acidiferrum sp.
ACCTGAAATGTTACCGCCGTCACGATGGCTGTAAGCGCCACCACGCCCCACCAAACGCGGCCGCAAAGTTTTCGAGCGCGCCCGTTCACCACGCCGCTCGTTTTCAACTGGACCCATAACGCGCCGTGCATCACCAACGCCAGCAATGCCAGCACGCCCACCAAAATCGTGTACCAATCCAAAATCCCCGTCTCTTCCTCTAAACGGAAATTCGTCCACAGCGGCTCGAAGAAATATCCACTGGAGTCGAGCGGCACCCCGCGCACGACATTTGCCAGAGCCGCTCCAAAAAAAACTGCCAGCAGCAAACTCGAACCGCAAAACACCAAGTCCCAGAATGGATTCCACGCCGCGCTCTTCACGTGGTTTCGAAACTCGATCGACGCTCCTCGCAAAATCAACAGCCACAGCACCATCATCAACGGAAGATAGAATCCGCTGAAGGCGCTGGCATACAGCGCGGGAAATGCAAAATATAACGTCCCTCCCGCCGCCACCAGCCACACTTCATTTCCGTCCCACACTGGCCCGATACTTGCCAGAATTTGCCGCCGTTCATCATCCGTTCTTGCAATGAGCAGATGAATCGCGCCGGCTCCCAAATCAAAGCCATCCAGCAATACATACATCGCGATCATGATGGTTACGAGGCAGAACCAGATTGTTCCCATCTTGTCCTCCTCTCTTAATCGGCCGCGAGCAAGACTCGCGCTTCTTTCCGCGAATCTCCTTCGTCGGGCCCAGGCCCCTCTTCAATCTCGCGGTAGACCAAGAAGAGCCACAAAATTGCGAGCACTGTATACATGCCCATGAATCCAATGAGCGTGAACCACGCATTGCCGGCTGCGACTCGCGCCGAAACGCCGTGCGCGGTACGCATCAGTCCATAAATCAGCCACGGCTGCCGCCCCAGCTCAGCCGTCATCCAGCCCGCGGTGTTTGCGATATAGGGCAAGGGCACGCTGAGCATCAGGATCCACAGCATCCATCGCGAGCCATAAAGCTTTCCGCGCCACAACAAAAATGCGGCGACCACCAGTATGGTGATGAAGATCGTTCCCAGCCCCACCATAATGTGATAGCTGAAGTACAGAAGCGCAATCTGGTCAGGCCATTCATCTTCCGGAAAAGCTGCCAGCCCGCGGACGTTTGCGGTCCATTTCTTGTAGGTGAGGAAGCTCAGCATATTAGGCACGACCAGCGGATTGTCGAGCTTCCGGTTTGGCACATCCGGTTGGCCGAGGATCGCGATGGGTGCGCCTTCCTGCGTTTCGAACAAGCCTTCCATTGCCGCCAGCGTCACCGGCTGATTTTGCGCGATCATTTTTCCCTGTGCGTCGCCGCTGGGGAAAAGCTGCAAGACCGCGGCAACCACGCCGACCAAAACGCCACCCTTCACGAACGTGCGTCCATACGCTTCATGACGATTCGTGAGTAAATAAAGCGCTCCCACCGCCGCCATCACGAAGCATCCGGTCTGCACCGCGCCCAGCATGGTGTGGGCGTACTGCCAGAGCGCCCATTTGTTCAGCAGCAATCCCCAGAAGCTGGCCAACTCAATCTCGCCGTTCGCGCCGAGTTGATACGCCACGGGATGCTGCATCCACGCGTCTGTCGCCACAATGAAAAATCCCGATAGCCACGAACCCAGCCAAACCAGAGCCGCAGCCCACCAATGTCCCGCGCGCCCCAGTTTCTTCTCGCCAAACAAAAACAATCCCAAAAAGCTGGACTCGAGAAAAAACGAAAACACGCCTTCCATCGCCAGAGTCTGCCCAATGACGCCGCCGGCCGTCTTCGAAAAAGCCGCCCAATTTGTTCCGAACTGAAACTCCATCGGAATCCCGGTCACCACGCCGAGGGCAAAATTGATTCCGAAGATCCGCGCCCAAAAACGCGCTGCCTGGTTGTAGTGCTCGTCGCCCGTCCGCAGCGCCTTCGTCTTTAGGTAAACAAGCAGCAGCGCCAGGCCCATCGTCAGTTGCGGAAAAATGTAGTGGAACGTGATCGTAAAGGCGAAGTGCAGCCTGTGGACGTTCAGTGCCTCATTCATTGGCAACCCCTCGCTGCTTCCGCCACCTCAGCACAGTCGTGGCTTTCGAGCCTTCGAATGACACCGTCCCGGTTTTTTTGTTAGCAGCATTCTCCCACGTTCGCCGTGACCGGAGAGACATTTTCCAGGCTTCGCGGATAAGCTATTTTGGATGGTTCCAATCGGATAAAGACTGGTGGGGCTGGGGAGATTCGAACTCCCGACAAACGGTTTAGGAAACCGTTGCTCTATCCATCTGAGCTACAGCCCCGCTCTTCCAGATTATTATATTACGTTGCGCGCCCCAAGCGCCGCGCCCTTTGTCTTGAAGTCACGATACGTTCGGCGAGCTGCCCGACGGCGTTGGCTGCGTCGTATCGGGCTGCAATCCGGGAGCGACCTTGCCAATGCGCAATCTCTTGAAAATCGTCGGCCAGTATTCTTTTAGCAGGTTGTTCGCCGCGCTGAATCCGATTCGAACCCCGTAACGCTCAAACGTATTTCCGACTGTTCTTTGCGCATCAGGAAGATACGTATTTGCCAGTCCTTCTGCGGCCAGCGGCCCCAAGGTCCCCGCCCAGTTGAACGTTTCGTTTCCTGCATCGGTGCGAGTCACCAACGCCCGCCGCAGCGCGTATCCGGCTCGTGCCTTAAATCCGCCGTTGAGTTTCACAAAGAATCGCGGATCTTCATGCAGCACGGTCGGCAAGAGAAACGACCCAAAAAAATGGCTCGAGGCGCCTGTGGCCATCGAGGATCCAAATCGCTTGCCGAAGCCTGAGGCTTCCTGTCCGTAGCCGGGCAGCGTGTTTCGTGCCTGGCTGATTCCAGCAAAGGCTAACGAACCCAGGAATTGCGGCGGGGATACGCTCTTGTCCAGAAAGAGCTCAAATTTCTGCAGAGAGCTCAGCGGTCCTGGCGTGGTGGCCAGTTCGGGATACATGTAGGACCTTCTCGTGATCAGCCCCAACGGAGTCGCCAGAAAGTTCTTCTGCTGATCCTGGTTTGCTCCATTTGGATTTTGTTGCGGTTTCGGAGAATCCGGAAGATTGGACTTGTCGGGAGTTTGCTGTGCGTTTGCAGCACAGCTCGCGAGGATAATGGCTGCGCCTGCCAGGAGTAGGTGGGTCTTTAGCGTCACGCCCGGTAGTTTAGCATGCGTCCGCTCTTGATTGTCTGTACTGCGTTTGCCGCACTTTTCCGCTGCCGCGATCGCGTCGTATCTCTTTCTCGAATCTTCGAATGCGTGGCTAGCGGCACTCCGTCATCTCACCACCACCCCAACTTCTACTGATTGGTTTTCTGCTCGCCGGGAGCAGCCTCTCCCTGCGGCTCTTCCGCCTTTTGCCACTTGGAATCGAGGCTGTATTCCTTCATGGATTTGGCGAGTGCCTCGGTTTTTTTGCCGAGATCCCTCTGAAACACTTCGCCATTCTCGTTCACAACGAACGTCATCACGCCGGACGAACCGTATTCCGCCGGGTACGCCACGAACGCGAACCCCCCAGTCATTTTGCCGTCTGAAATGTAGTCTTTCGCGCCGCCTGGGCCATTTTTCCCCTGACGCGTTAGGATATGGAAAAAGTAGCCGCGAAAAGGGGCCTGAGCGCCGTCTCGGCCTTTGCCATCACCGTCCACCACGGCCGAGGCCAACAGCGGGCCGATCGGGCTGGGAGGTTCGCCCTCACCGGTTTTCCAGTAGAGGCCATTGTGCTTGCCTTCATCGCTATAAATTTTGTAGGTGTACTCGTTGTGCTGCGCGGAATGGTATTCCTTTTCGGCCGCCGCGAGTTCCTCGCAAACGCGGATGGTCGACATCTCATTCTCGCCAATTCGGCGGAAGAGGATTTCCTGTTTGCCCGCGTCGGTGTCGAAATACCATGCATTGCCTGTTTTTACGAGCGGGATGGGCGTGTGCCAATTCTCCGCCCCGATATACAAGGTTGTGGTTGCGTTCGGTTCATCCACGAAGCGGTGCATTTGCTGAAATCTCCGCACGAAATTGGCGCGGCTCTCGGCGTCTTCGGCTTCGTCTCCCGAGGAGATGATTTGCTTTCCGTCGCGCCCAAGGATCTCGAGCAGCGCTTTTTCGTCGTTAGCCTGGAGCGCCGCGACCAGCGCGTGGCTCGCAGCTTCCACCGTTGGGAATGTCTTCTGGCCATGCTGCTGCGCCGTGGCGCGCGTGGCAAAGCAGGCTGTCAAGAGAATGGCAACCGCGGCCAACTTTGCAAGGTTGGCCAAGAGAGATTTGTTCAAGCTCAGCTGCATCCGCAACATATTGTTTTTCTCCATTTATAAATTTTTACGATCTGCGAGGAACTCATCGAGAGTTCGATTAATGAGGCCTGCCGCCGCCACCACCGTGAGGTGCTCCCCCGCCATGAGATCCGCCTCCATAGCTGGAGCTGCCGCGTGATGAATAGCTTCTTGCCTGGCCACCACGGTCGTAGCCGCTGAAGGCGTTGGAGTGGGTCCCGCTTTGCGCACGGGGTTGCGCGTAGCCTCGAGCAGCCTGGTTGTTTCCGTTGAAGGGCCTTGTGGTTGCGCCGGGGCGATTGTAGACGCCGCCGCGCGCGCCCCCTCCGCGGTAGTAGTTGTTCCGGTTGTAGAATGTGGCGCTTCGGGAGTAGTACCGGTTGTGGTTGTAGATCGCGTAGTGGTTATGCCAATTAAAACCCCAATTGTTCCAGCCCCATCCAAAACCGCCGTAGAAACCGACTCCAAAACCGAGTCCGAACGAAAGATAAGGACCGCCATACCAGATTCCGGGGTAGGGGTACCAGCCAGGCCATGGCCCGATGGGCCCTCCATAAACTATCCACGGATTGTAGGCGGGGACGTAAACAACGTTGGGGTCAGCAGGTTGAATGACAACTGTGGAGTCTTGCGTCGAAACGGTCTGTTGGGGCGTGGACTTAAGATTGCCCGCTTCCTGGGCTCGCTGGCGCATCACCTGCACGGCATCCATTACATCCTGTTGCTGGTTATAGTAGGCATCGCCCAGCGAAGACGTCCAGGTGAGGTTCTTGTCCATATTTCCAAGCACGGACGGAAATGCGGCAAGCGCCTTGACGCTGGGATCCCAGGGTTGTTGATCCACCGCTTGGCCAAGATCTTCGCCTTTCAGGTCAGGATGCGCTTGCACCCATCTGTCGGCCTCGACGATTTGCTCGGGAAACGTGGACGCTGCCAAAATCTGCGCCACCAGCGAATCCGGATAAAGCGCAATCGGCGCGACCAGCTGTTGCAATTGTTCGGGAGTCTGAGGCGCATGTTGCGGCCTCTGCTGCCCGTCCGGCGGTTCGTCTTGGCTCTGCACGGGGGCTTGCGCGTCTTGTTGGGCGGCCAGGTTTTGAGCGCCGCTCGCGTACACCACACCTAGCGCCAAGCCGGAAACCAAAATTCGCTTGGCCAATCGAGGTATGAAAAGTCCCTCGGCACATCTGAAAATGTTCATGTTCTTGAACCTCCCTCTTCACCTTCATTGCTCAAGTTCTCTTATATGATTAGATGAGCGAGACCCTGCCAAAGATATCCAATAAATTCTTTTGGTCATCCTGCCCCGTATCCCAATTTGGTAATTGGATTTAAATGGCTCAGAGCCAATCGATTCGCCTGGCACTCCGCCTACCAACGAGTATTTGCTTCCTTAGGCTGGCATCGTCGGCGGT
>DATEWL010000548.1:0-3194 GCA_035258025.1 Candidatus Acidiferrum sp.
GCCGAGCCGCGAAGACGGCTTCGATGGCGGATTGGACCGCGCCAAATCCCTCGGTCGCACTTCCATGCGCGGGCATCCCCACCCGCGTTTGAAAAAGAATAGTGCCTTCGGTGTCTACAAGACCCGCAGCCACTTTCGTTCCACCGATATCCACGCCAAGCGCAAATGTGCGAGCCGCGTCCAATGTTTAGATCCTAGGGTTTTAGCAGGCGAATCACTCGATACCCAAGCGATGCTGCATCTCTTCGAGCGTGAATCCCTTGGTTTCCGGGTAGAAGAAAAACACGACGAAGAATTGCAGCACCATCATCGCTCCGAAAAAGACAAAAGGATACGCGCCCGAGGACTTTGCAAGCTGCGGGAATGTGAACGCAATGATGGCGTTCATGATCCAGTGCGAGGAGCTTCCCACGCTTTGTCCCTTTGCGCGCACACGGTTGGGAAACACTTCGCTGATGTACACCCAGATCACCGCGCCTTGCGAAATCGCGAAGAAAGCAATGTAGGCGACGAGGAACGCAAGAAGATAACTCTGGTGGCTATTCGTAAAGAACACCCAGGAAACACCGAAAAGGCACGCGGCCGTCCCTACGGATCCGATGAGCAAAAGAGTTTTGCGGCCCAGCTTGTCGATCACGGACATGCCCAGCAGCGTCGCCGCGAGATTCATCCCGCCGACAGCTACCGCCTGCAAATCGCCGGACATTTTGCTGTAACCTGCGGCGGCAAAAATGTCATTCAGGTAGTAAAGAATGGCGTTGATGCCCGAAAGCTGGTTGAACATGCCGATGGTAATCGCTAGAAAGAGAGGGAAGCGGTATTTCCAAGAAAAAAGTCGTTCAGAAGTTTGCAAGCGCTCGAGATGAATCGACTCGATAATCTCGTGGAGTTCGCCTTCGGGGTTTTCCGCGCCCATCGTCTGCAGAACGGCGCGCGCTTCGTCCACGCGTTTCTGCGTAACCAGCCAGCGCGAACTTGGCGGAATGCCAAAGAGCAATACGAGAAAAAGCACGGCCGGAACGGCCGCAATACCGAGCTGCCAGCGCCATTCCGCCGAGCCGAGTCCCATTCGTCCGATGACGTAGTTGGACAAATATGCGAGCAGAATGCCGATCACAATATTGATCTGGAAAGTGCCGACGAGCCTCCCGCGCATTTTTGCAGGAGCTAGTTCCGCAATGTAGACTGGCCCAAGCACGGAAGATCCGCCGATGCCAAGTCCGCCGACGAACCGAGCGATAAGGAGCGCGTGCCAATTCCACGCAAAAGCGCAGCCCAATGCCGAAATCACATAAAAAACGGCCAGTACACGTAACGTCTCGCGTCCGCCCCACTTTTGGCCGGGAATTCCAGCGGTCATCGCGCCGATAATGGTCCCCACAAGCGCCATCGCCACGGTGACGCCCAGGGCTTTAGGCGACAATCCATACGCAATGGTGAGAGCGTGCGTCGTGCCGGAGATAACGGCGGTATCGAACCCAAACAACAATCCGCCGAGTGCCCCGACGGCGGTTGCTTTGGCGAGATTGGCGTTCATCTCTCCGGGCCTGCCACGGAAAATGTCCTTCGCGTTTTCCTCAAGGTTCCTCCGCTATGGCTGCACGTAGAACACGCTCATCGTCCGATAAAAATTCCAGACGTCCACTTTGGAGGACATTTCGAAAGGAGAATGCATTGAGAGCAGCGGCACCCCGAAATCAATCACCTCCATGTCTTCGCGAGACATGAATCCGCCGATAGTGCCTCCGCCGCCGACATCCACTTTATAAGTGTGGGTCTGCCAGGGTATGCCATTGCGGTCTAGCAGACCGCGGATCTTGGCCGTAAATTCAGAAGGAGGATCGAACCCTTCTCCGTAGAGCTTGATCGTCACGCCGAAGCCGAGCCGCGCGGCATTTGTGGCCTCCGAAGTGGAAGGAAAAATCGGATTCAGGCTGTCATTGGCATCGGCGGAAATCACCAGAGAGTTATGCAATGCGCGCCGCAAATCCAAATCGTTGTATGCCGAACCGCGCTGCGCGCCGATGAGCCGCGCAATCGTCGAGTTCAAAAATTGCGAGCCTGCTCCTGTGTTGTTTACGGAGCCGACTTCCTCGAAGTTGGAAAGATAAGCCAGCGCCGTAAATTTCGGCGTGCCTTTAAGATCGACGATGGCGCGCGCAGCGCAATAGGAAGAAACTCGGTCGTCCTGTCCATACGCACCGATCAGCCCACGGTCAAACCCAACGTCCGCCGGATGCGACGCGGGGACCAAAGCAAGCTCCGAGCTCACCAGGTCTTCCTCTTTGATTTTGTAGGTCGACGTCAAAAGTTGCGTGACTTCCACCGCGACCGATTCTTTCTCTCCGGGAATGCTGCCGATGACGGGATCCAGCTCTTCGCCCTGCAGGACGTTAGTGTACGTGCGCGTTCGCAGATCCGCATCCGAGTGCGGCGCGGCGTCAGGAATGACGAAAACAGGTTCGCCGGGATTGAGGCCGATGGATACATCGATAGTGCGGCCATCCGAAGTATCGATGCGGCCAACGAGCGCGAGTGGAAGGTTCGACCACTGATATTTTTTAATTCCTCCATAATATTTCGTTTTGAACAGCGCAAAGCCCCCGGCGGGATAAATCGGGCGGCCCTTCAATTCGATATGCGGGCTGTCCTGATGCGTGCCAACGACACGCGAACCATCCACGATGGGATCGGAGCCAATCACGGCGAGGATAAGGCTACGATCGCGATTCGGAATGATCAGCCGCGCCCCAGGTTTCACTTGATCGGGTCTGCTGAATTCCGCGAAGCCGGCAGCACGCGCGCGACGAATCACCTCGCGAGTAGAACCCAGCGCCGATCTCGCCACGTTCAGATAATTCTTGTAATCCTCGGAAAAATCCTGAACCTGCGTGCGTTCCCCTGGCGTGAGCAAAAGCCAGGAAGATTTTTTCTTTCCCCAAGCGTCACCTTCATCCTGGGCTGAAAGTCTTGGCGAAAAGCTTGTGCCGAGACCGATAAAAATCACAAGCAGAAAAAACCGTCGCTGCCAAATCTTCATTCTTCTTTCTCCTCATTCCTCGCCGTTGCTCGGCGAGGCGTCGCACCTGCCAGCATGCAGGGAAGGAGGATGGTACCTCAAAACCGGAGGACGAAGTGCCACCGGGCAGATTTGGGAACTCGCAGGCGTTTCTGTATGATTTTATCCCGTGAAT
>DATEWL010000549.1:0-8914 GCA_035258025.1 Candidatus Acidiferrum sp.
TTCGACAACGCCGCCGGCGCCCAAGTTCCGCAAGTCGTCTTCGACGCAATCAATCGTCATCTACTTGAGTGCAACGTTCAGCGCGGCGGGCGCTATGCGAAAAGCCAGGAAGTCGACGCGACAATTGCCCGTGCGCGTGAAAGCGTGGCCGATTTCTTGAACGCACGCGATCCCAGCGAAATCGCGTTTGGGATGAACGCCACTTCCTTCATCCGGCTCATAAGTCTCGCCATCGGACAAACGCTCGGTCAGCGCAACGAAATTATTGTCAGCGATATGGATCACGAAGCCAATGTCGCCACCTGGATGGCACTTGAAAAAGACGGCGCAAAAATTCTTTGGTGGAAGATGGGCGAGGACGGCAACCTGCACGTCGAGGATCTAAAACCTCTCGTCTCTTCCAAGACTCGCCTGGTCGCGTGTGCCGTCGCTGCGAATTCGCTTGGCTCAATCGTGGACGTCGCCGGGGCCGCCAAAATCGCGCACGAAGCTGGCGCGGAAGTCTTTCTCGATTGCGTCCACTACGGCCCGCATGGCCCGATGGACGTGCAAGCCTTCGACTGCGACTACCTCGTCTGCTCAGGCTACAAAATCTTCGGGCCGCACATGGGATTTCTCTGGGGGCGCCGCGAACTCCTCCAAAAACTTCCTACCTTTCGCGAGGAGTTCATTCCCGACGAGCCGCCGGGAAAAATCGAAGCCGGCACTTTCATTTATGAAAATGTCGCCGGCATGGACGCCGCCATTTCCTATCTCGAATCGATCGGCAAGCGCCCCCAAGCCGCCGGCGATGGTGCAAACAAAGACTCCAAGCGCGCGAATCTCGCTCGCGCGATGCAAAGTATCCGCGCTTACGAAGAATCGCTCTCACTCGAAATGTTGCAAGTCCTCAACAATTGCGGCGCGACGATTTATGGTTTAGTGAGAAAGAGCCAAGTGCATGACCGCGTGCCAACCTTGTGCTTCAACGTGCCAAATGTCGCGCCGGCAAAAGTCACCGAGGCCATGGCTCGCGCCGGAATCGGCATTCGCGACGGCCACATGTACGCCCCGCGCCTGATGAAACGATTGGGCGTGCGTCTGGAAAGTGGAGTCGTTCGCGCGTCTTTGATCCACTACAACACGATCGATGAGATTCGTAGCTTCGGTAACGCCTTGCTTGATCTGACAAAGCATGGCTGAACCCTCAGATTCTCTGCGCACGCAAACGCCGCCATCCGCTCAAGAAGGCTTGCCGTCTGCAACATCGCCAAATCCCGACGAGCTAAGGCGCAGGCTGACTCAACGCCAGCTCACCATGCTAGCCATTGGCGGCGCTATCGGCGTCGGCCTCTTCCTCGGGAGCAGCGTAACCATCCGCCTCGCGGGCCCTGGCGTTATTGTCACCTACCTAATCGGCGCGCTCATCGCCATGATCGTCGCGTACTCGCTGGCGGAAATGGCCGTCGTACAACCCGTCGCAGGCTCCTTCGGCGTCTACGCGCAAACTTATCTCAGTCCATGGGCCGGTTTTTCCGTGCGTGCCACGTATGCGCTGGTGCAAATCATTGCCATCGGCGCGGAAGTCACCGCGGTAGCAATCTATTTTGCGTTTTGGTTTCCCGCCGTTCCGCAGTGGATGTGGGTGGTCGCCGTCTCGATGTGCCTCGTCGCCGTCAACACGCTCCAGGTAGGGCGTTTCGGCGAGTTCGAGTATTGGTTCGCTCTCATCAAGGTTGTGGCCATCATCGTTTTCATTGTTTTGGGTTTGGCCTTGATTATCGGTTTGGGACCCGCGCCGGCGATTGGCCTTTCCAATCTCACGGTCCAAGGCGGCTTCCTTCCGTTTGGCTGGAAGGGAGTCTGGTTAGCACTCACGCTAGCGATCACGAGCTACATGGGCGTCGAAGTCATCGCCGTCACCGCCGGCGAAGCGCAAGATCCCGCCAAATCCATCCCGCGCGCCATGCGCACGATCGTTTTCCGCCTGGTCATCTTTTACGTTCTCGCCATCGGCATCATGCTGGCGATGACTCCGTGGAATCAGACCGGCAGTGACCTGACAGGCAGTCCTTTTGTTCGCGCGTTTTCCATCGCACGTATTCCCTTCGCCGCAGGCATCATGAATCTGGTCGTCATTACCGCCGCCCTTTCGAGCGCCAACACAAACCTCTATCTCACAACGCGAATGCTCTTTTCTCTTTCTCGAGGCCGTTACGCCCCGCGCTGGCTGGGACTCCTCAGCGGCAACGGCGTTCCGCGCCGCGCCCTCGCCGTTTCCACGGCAGGCATGATCGCCGCAATCCTGCTCGCGGTCTACGCTCCCAGCCGCGCATTCCTGATGCTCTATGGCGTAGCAGTGGCAGGCATGTTTTTCGTTTGGATCGTCATCCTTCTGACGCACATCGCTTTTCGGCGAACCCTCGGTCCCGAGCGTGTCGCCCAACTTCCCATGCGCCTCCGTTTTTTTCCTTATTCGAGCGCACTTGGCATCGCAGCACTCTTGGGAATTGCCGCAAGCACCTTTTATGTCGATGGATTGCGCTACACCGTCCCAGCCTTTGCGCCATTCCTTCTGCTCATCTCGCTGGCGTATTGGGTGATTCGCCGCAAGGCGCTGACCACAAATGCAAATCCTGCCGCGAGTGAGCTCGGTTCCACATCCGTGAAAGAGTAGTTACGCAGCAATCCGCCCGCGTTCCCTGAACTCGTCCCCACTTTGTTTTTATGGCAGAGTAATGCGTGATGGCCGAACTCGAAAACTCCAGCGCCGCCGGCCGTGTCGCGTTCCAATATCCCAGCTTTGTACTTTTTCAAACGGCCCGCTTCTGCATCGTCCTAGCCACGGAAATGCAATCGGTTGCGGTCGGTTGGCAAGTCTACGAGATCACCAAACGCCCACTCGATCTCGGGCTTGTTGGATTGGCGCAATTCCTGCCGGGCATTCTTCTCTTTCTAGTTTCTGGCCATGTCGCCGATCGCTACGATCGCCGCCGCTTGATCATTATTTGTTACGTCGGGTTCGCTCTCTGCTGTGGTTTGCTTCTTCTCACAGCAATCCGCGACGTACGCTCGGTCTCCTACATCTTTGCTGTTCTCATCCTTCTCGGCATCGTCCGATCTTTCACCGGTCCGGTAAGCCGCGCGCTTCTCCCTCAATTGATTCCCGAAGTGCATTTTCCAAGCGCCGTGGCCTGGGCTTCGACCATCTTCCAAGGTGCTGCTATCCTCGGTCCTGCGCTAGGTGGACTTGTTTACGCTTTCTTTCGCGGTCCCTCTGCCGTTTATGTGTTAGCGGTGATGATGGCTATCGCGGCTGTCATCTGCACGCTGCAAATCAAAACGCAAGCGAAGCCGCGTCCCCGCGAGCCCATCAACCTAACGACCGTCTCTGCCGGCCTTCGCTATATCTGGCGCGAAAAAGTGGTACTCGGCTCCATCTCTTTGGATCTCTTCGCGGTCTTCCTCGGCGGAGCCGTTGCCCTCTTGCCCGTCTACGCCAGCGAAATTTTGCTGACAGGCCCCTGGGGCCTCGGTCTTCTCCGCGCAGCTCCCGGAGTTGGCGCCGCCGCAATGGCCCTTTTTTTAGCGCATCGCCCAATGCGGCGTAAGGTCGGCCTCATCATGCTGTGGTGCGTTGCAGGCTTCGGCTTCTTCAACATCCTTTTCGGGCTCTCCCACAGCCTCGTACTTTCCTTGATCGCACTGTTCTTCGTTGGCGCGACGGATATGGTCAGCGTGATTGTCCGTGCTGTGCTCATCCAGGTCGCCACGCCCGACGAGATGCGCGGGCGCGTCAATGCCGTCGACATGGTGTTTATCGGCGCCTCCAATGAGTTTGGGGAGTTCGAGTCAGGCCTCACGGCGCAATGGTTCGGAACGGTGCCCGCCGTCGTGATCGGGGGCATTGGAACACTCGTAGTGACAGCTATCTGGGCGTGGCGCTTCCCTGAGCTAAGGAAAGTCGAACAAATCCATTCTTTGCCGAACAGGTCGGCCTAAGCTTAACGAAATTGCGCAGTTGTGAAGTGGCCCAGCCCGACGTTTCGGCGTGCGTAACCGGGCTATGGTTTTATCTTTGTAGGCGCAGGAGCTGCCGCGCTCGCTGGGGCAGCAGCCTGGGCCGCAGGCGCACTGGTCAACGCCGCCTTCACGGAAGCGGGTATTTTGTCCGAATTGGCTAGCAGCACGCTAACTTGCCAAATCTGCGTTTCCGTCAGACGCCCTTTGAAGCCCGGCATTCCCGTCAACCGGATGCCATTCTCCGCTTTCCAATAAGTTTCCGACGCCGGATCATCGGAGACGCCCGTTCCATGGAAAAGCTGGGGTGGCGGCGGGTACATGCCCTCTGCAATCTTCGTCTTCGGCTGATCCGGCAGCCCATGGCACACTGCGCAGTTCTCTTTGTAGACTTCCGCGCCGCTCAGGTAGCTCTTCTCTTCAGCAACCACTGGCGATGCGGGAATCTTCTCTTTCTCAATATGTGCATTCAGGGCCATGTGGGCAAACTTCTTCTCAAAGGGCATGGGTGGATCCGTCACGGCCACTGGTGCGCGACCGCTCGCAAAGTAGAAGTAACCGCCTCCCGCGATGAGCAATATCGCGATCAGAATGCCGACAATTAAGCCCTTTACCATGTGTCCATTCACCCGCCCTTTTTCAGAATTCCCGCCGCCGCGTTCCCCAGCATCCTGATCCCGCGGGCCGATAGTGTAAACTTTCGCCCACCCCGATGCCCACTAGAATTATCTGTGAGTTAGGGAGGCGCCCCCTCAGTATGTCCATCCACCTTCACTCTTTCCACCCTTTGGCATCGTCCGTCCTAAGGAGGGGGCTTCGTAACCATTTGCTCCGGAAATCCGTCCAATCTAGGCGTAGGTCTGCGTTTCCGATAGGCTCAATGTGTTCCGCGGGGGAGTCATAAGTATGTACCCCCCAGTCTTGCTCGGCAGACTCACTCGAAACATCGCTTTTATTGGCGTTTACTGACAGGAGAGAACGGATGGGCCATCTTGACTCCATAGAGCTTCCCAATCGGGGCGCGCGTGATTCTTCCGCGACAGAGCCCGTCAAGAGCCGCTGGTGGCTCTGGATTGTCGTTCTCGGCCTCATCGCCGTTAGCATCTGGTATTACCGCGCAGCGCACTCGACAAGCGAAGCTGGCGCTAAAGGGGTCCCAGGCTCCTATGGAAAGGGAGGCCCCGGCGACTATGGGATGTTCGGGCCTGTGCCGGTCGTTGTCGCCACGGCGCAAAAGGGCGATCTTCCGGTCTATCTCATCGGTCTCGGCTCTGTCACAGCCTTTAATACAGTGACCGTCCGCAGCCGCGTCGATGGCCAAATCGTCAAAGTGAACTTTACTGAAGGCCAGTTCGTCCACGAAGGCGATGCGCTCATGGAAATCGACCCTCGCCCCTTCCAGGTCATGCTGGAGCAAGCCGAAGGCCAGCTCGCAAAGGATCAGGCGCAACTCCACGACGTGCAAGTCGATTTCGAGCGCTACACGACTCTCTACAACGAAGGTGTCGTCCCCAAGCAGCAGGTCGATACCCAGCAAGCCCAGGTCGGTCAATTTCTAGGCGCGATTAAAGCCGATCAAGCCACGATCGATAACGCAAAACTGCAGCTCGTGTATTCCCGCATCACGGCGCCTATCAGCGGCCGCGTAGGATTGCGTCTCGTTGATATCGGGAACATCGTGCACGCCACTGATACAACGGGACTTCTCGTCATCACCCAGCTCCAGCCGATTTCCGTTATCTTCACGCTGCCGCAGGACCAGCTTCAGCAAGTCCTTGTCAAAATTCGTGGCGGAGGCGTGCTTCCCGTCCAAGCCTACGATCGCGATGACACCACCAAGATTGCCGACGGCAAACTCGCCACCATCGACAATCAAATTGATCCGACGACCGGCACATACAAGCTCAAAGCCATTTTCTCCAACGACAACAACGTCCTCTTCCCGAATCAATTCGTCAACGTTCACATGCTCGTCGACACCAAACGAAATGTAGTCATTGTTCCCGCCGCGGCGATTCAACGCGGGCCGCAAGGCACGTATGTCTACGTTGTATCGAAAGGCGATACCGTGAACATTCGGATGGTCACCGTCGCCCAGACCACCGGCAACAACGTCGGTGTCAGCTCGGGTCTCAATGCGGGTGATGTGGTCGTGATTGACGGCCAAGACAAGCTTCAGAATGACAGCAAGGTTGTTCCCAGCCCCGCTCCAGCTAATGGAGCCGCTGGAGGAGCATCCGCCCAGCCTGCTGCGCAGAGTGCACCGCAGTCCGGAAATTCCGCCGCAAGTCAGCCGGGAGGCAAGTCTCGATGAGTCCGTCCCGGCCGTTTATTTTGCGGCCTGTCGCAACTACCCTCTTGATGATCGGGGTGCTGCTGGTTGGCTTCGTGGCCTACCGCCAGCTTCCTGTTTCCGCGCTTCCCCAGGTCGACTATCCGACGATTCAGATCCAGACCTTTTATCCTGGTGCCAGCCCCGACGTGATGGTTTCTTCCGTCACCGCCCCGCTTGAGCGCCAATTCGGCCAAATCCCCGGCCTCAGCCAAATGACTTCCACGAGTTCCTTCGGCAGCTCCATCATCACGCTGCAATTCAATCTCGATCTCAATATTGACGTCGCCGAACAGGAAGTCCAGGCCGCCATCAACGGTGCCTCCAATCTTCTCCCTCAAGGGCTGCCGAATCCCCCGATCTACAACAAAATCAATCCCGCCGACGCGCCCATCCTCACCCTGGCGCTTACTTCCAGCTCGATGCCCCTTTCCAAGGTCGAAGACCTTACGGACACCACGCTTGCCCAGAAGATTTCCCAACTCACAGGCGTCGGACTCGTCAGCATCAGCGGTGGCCAGCGTCCTGCCGTGCGCGTGCAAGCGAATCCCACGGCGCTTGCTTCCTACGGGCTAAGTTTGGAAGATTTGCGCACTGTATTGGGAGCCGCGAACGTCGATCTGGCAAAAGGGACGTTTGATGGGCCTCATCAGGCCTACACCATCGGCGCAAACGACCAACTCATCTCCAGCGATAGTTACCGTCCGCTCATCGTGGCTTATCGCAATGGCGCTCCGGTGCGCCTGTCGGACGTCGCCACTGTTTTCGACGGCACGGAAAACGTAAACCAAGCTGCCTGGGCCGGCAAGAATCCGGCTGTCATTCTAAACATTCAGCGCCAGCCTGGCGCCAACATCATCTCCGTCGTGGATCGCGTAAAGAAACTCCTGCCACAACTCGCGGCCGCGCTCCCGGCCTCCGTGAAGATCGAAATTCTTACCGACCGCACCAGCACCATCCGCGCCTCCGTCGAAGACGTGCAATTTACGCTGATGCTGACCATCGCCCTGGTAGTCATGGTCATCTTTCTATTTCTGCGCAGCCTGCGCGCCACCGTCATTCCCGCGCTGGCCGTGCCGCTCTCCATCGTCGGCACTTTTGGCGTGATGTATCTGTGCGGCTACACGCTCAACAATCTCTCACTTATGGCGCTCACCATCTCTACCGGCTTCGTCGTCGACGACGCTATCGTCATGATCGAGAACATCAGCCGTTACATCGAACAAGGCGATACGCCCCTCAACGCCGCGCTCAAAGGCTCCGAGCAAATCGGCTTTACCATTATTTCGCTCACTGTTTCTCTTATCGCCGTGCTCATCCCTCTTCTTTTCATGGGCGACATCATCGGCCGCCTCTTCCGCGAGTTTGCCATCACCCTCGCGATTACGATTCTTATCTCGGCCTTCGTCTCTCTTACCCTCACTCCGATGATGTGCGCCAAGCTCCTTCGCTATACGAAAGAGGAAGACCAGACCTGGTTCTATCACAAGTCCGAACTCGCCTTTAATTCCATCATTGCTTTCTACGGACGCACTCTGAAATTCGTGCTTCAGTTCCGCGCCATCACGCTCCTCGTCACGATTGGCACGCTTGTCGGGACCATCCTCCTCTATATTTACATTCCCAAAGGCTTCTTCCCCGTTCAAGACACCGGGCTCATACTGGGCGTCTCCGAAGCCGCGCAGAATATCTCCTTCACCGCGATGTCGCAGCACCAACAAGCTCTCGCCGACGTCATTCTGAAAGACCCGGCGGTCGAAAGTCTCTCCTCCTTCATCGGCATCGACGGAACCAACACCACGCTCAACACTGGCCGCATTCAGATCAATCTCAAGCCGCTCGATGAGCGCAAAATCAGCGCCTCCGACGTCATTCGCCGTCTCCAGCCTCAACTTGCAAGTGTCGATGGCATTTCGCTCTTCATGCAACCGGTTCAAGACCTCACCGTCGAAGACCGCGTCAGCCGCACGGAATTCCAGTACAGCCTAGAAGATGTTGACCCTAAAGAGCTCGCCTATTGGACGCCGCGCTTCATCGAGAAACTGAAGTCCATCCCATCTGTGCGCGACGTGGCCAGCGACGAACTGAACCATGGCCTTCTCGCCACACTCATCATTGACCGCGACACCGCTTCCCGCCTCGGTGTGCTCCCCGCTGATATCGACAACACTCTCTACGACGCATTCGGCCAGCGCCAAGTCTCCACAATCTATACCCAGCTGAATCAGTATCGCGTCGTCATGGAAGTCGATCCCTCGTTCCACCAGAATCCCGACTCTCTCAAAAACATCTACGTTAGATCTTCTGGAACTCCGCAGGCTTCCTCCGGATCGACGGCGAATATTTCAACGAATGGACAAGCAAACATTACTTCTGCTCCGAGCCCGCAAGTTCCGCTTAGCGCTTTTACGCGTTTCGAGCCCGGTGCCACCGCCCTGGCGATCAATCATCAGGGGCAATTTCCGGTCGTCACCGTCTCGTTCAACCTTGCTCCCGGCGCGGCCCTCGGCGACGCCGTTGACGCCATCAACAAGGCCAAGTCCGAATTGAACATGCCTGTCAGCGTCCAGGCGACTTTTCAGG
>DATEWL010000550.1:0-8741 GCA_035258025.1 Candidatus Acidiferrum sp.
CCAATAGGCGAACAGAATGCCCAGTGCGCCGCCGAGCACCGAGAGCATTACGCTCTCCGTCAAAAGCTGCCGCACAATCCGCGCACGGCCGGCACCCAGGGCCAGGCGCACCGCCATTTCTTTTTGCCGCGCGGCGGCCCGGGCGAGCATCAGCCCCGCGACATTCGCGCAAGCAATCAGCAAAATGATTCCGACAACGAGCATCAGTACGTACAGCGGATTGGCGTAGCGCGTGCGGCTGCCGGTCAAACCACTCTGCGCGGGCACAAGCGTAACTTCGGGATTATCGGCGGCTGTGGATAACGTCTTTGGGCCGTCAACGGTTGCGGACCCTCGTGGGCCGCCCGCAGGCAGTGCTCCCGGAGGAGCAGCCATGAGGGGCATCCCCGCGCCAGCGCCGGAGGTAATTTGCACTGGACTCGATCCCGGCGCGCGCTGCGGCGCCGCGGACATGCCTTTCGCACCGTTGCCGCCAACTGGAGCCATCGGCGTCGGAGAAGGTGTTCCCGCCGCCCCACCTTCATGGAAAAGCGGGACGGCTCCGTGAAGCATTTCGTTGCGGAAGAGGCCGCTTACCGGCGCTTGCATCTGCGCGAGCTGTGTTTCGGGTTTGAGCCGCCCGATAATCGTGAGCCACCAATAACTCACGTCGCTCTGACGGTTTCGCCAGCGCATAGGATCGGTGATCCGCTGCGCGTCGGAGAGCGGCAGCCAAACGTCGTAATCGCTGCCCGGCGTAATTCCGGTGAATCGCTGCTCGGCCACGCCGACAATCGTGAAGGGGACGTTGTTTAGCTCAATCGTGCGGCCGATTATGTCACGAGAACCGCCGAAGGCGCTCTGCCAATAGCCGTAGTTCAGCACGGCGACGGGTGCGGCAGACGGCGTATCGTCGGTTGTGTCGATCAGCCGGCCTGCGGCGGCTTTGAGACCCATCGTGTGAAAGAAGTCTCCGGAAACCAGCTGGCCGTTGATGACGGTCGCAGCGCCGTTCCCTGTTAGATTCAACCTGCCGGAGTTGGCAAACGCAGCTGTCCCCGAAAAAAGACTTGCTTTTGCGATTTCGCGAAACATGGGCTCAGAGAACGAGCAGCCCCCGGGATTCTTAGCGCCAAGACGCATATCGTTTGCGCAATCGCCCGCCGACTGGTACCCGTGCACGTTCGGCGAGTTGCGCGCGCCCCAGTTAAGCAGGACCAATTGGGAAGGATTCTCGACCGGCAGCGACCGCAGCATTACGGCATCGATCAAGCTGAAAATAGCCGTGTTGGCGCCAATGCCAAGCGCCAGAGTAAGGATCGCGACAGCGCTGAAGCCCGGAGATTTCCGCAGCATGCGAAGCCCGTAGCGAACGTCCTGCCAGAACTGCTCCAGCCAAACCGCGCTCCACACCTCGCGCGTCTCTTCCTTCACGCGTGTCACGTTTCCAAATTTTCGCATAGCCGCATACCTCGCTTCTTCGGGCGTCATCCCGCGCTCGATGTTGTCCTGCGTCTCCTGGGCAATGTGTTCGCGAATGTCCTGGTCGAGTTCCTCGAGCATGCGCTTGCGACGCCACATCATTCGCCCTCCTGCTCCCTTGGACGCAGAATCCGCGCGATCGCTCGAGCGAGTTTGTCCCACTTGCGGGTTTCCAGCGTGAGTTGGCGGCGGCCTTTCGGCGTCAGTTTGTAAAACTTGGCGCGGCGGTTGTTTTCTGAGGTTCCTTCCTCGACCGAAATCCATCCGCGCTTGATGAGCCGGTGCAAGGCCGGGTACAGCGATCCCTGCTCGACTTGCAACACGTCCTCGGAATTGAATTCGATGGCTTTGGCAATGGCGTGGCCGTGCGCCGGCCCCAGGAGCAGCGTGCGGAGAACCAGCAAGTCCAGCGTACCTTGCAGCAGCTCGATGCGTTCGCGTTCTTCTTTGGTAGACATTCTAGGTGAAGCTACAACGCCTCCACTAGAATGTCAACGTGACAAATGCCTGTGCGTTGAAAGCGTGGGGTTATTGCGGCGCCGGTCCTCGGACAATCTGGACGAACTCATCGGGGCGGATATGCTTTGCGAAAGCGGCCTTCACCTGGTCGGCGCTCATTGAAAAATAGATCAGTGCGCCTCTCACTGGTTCGTCAAGCGGCAGACCGATTAGAGCGCGTCCGAGCAGGCCTCTGGCGACTCCTGTTTCGCTGGATTCGGCAAGCGGGATCTGGCGCAACAGCAGAGCCTTGGCTTGCTGGAGCTCTCCATCCGTTACATTTTCTTGCTGCATGGCAACGAGATCCCGCCGAATCAGCGCTCTTGCTTTCGAAACGTTTTTCGGATCACAGGCATACGTGACGGTGTAGATCGTTCGCGTTTTGTCCGCACTCATGTGAACGTCTACGTTGTAAACGTAGCCGCTCACCTGCCGCAGGTCGTGATACAGGCGAGTCGCATAGAATCCGCCGCCGAGCACATGGTTTCCCAACTGAAGCGGGTAATAGTCGGGATCAAACCGCGTGATGCCGACCGTTTCGGCAAGATCAACGGAATCCTGGAGCTGGCTGGGGTCAGGAATATTTGCTGCGGAGGCCTTGTTGGGAGGAACGGACGGCAGGTCAATTTCAGGCTTGGGGCCGGAAGCTTTCCATCCTCCGAACCATTTTTCGATCGCGCTCCTGGCTTCCGCAGGAGTAATGTCGCCGATGACCACAATCGTCGTGAGATCGGGCCGAAAAGTCTTGGCGTAAAATTGTTTTACGTCGTCGAGGGTGAGTGACGATACCGTCTGCGGCGTAGCTTCGCGGAGCGCTGGATCCTTCGCCGGAAATAGCGCGGTATGCAAAGCTCGACTGGTTTGATAGCCGGGGCTCTTCAATCTGCCCGCGATATATTGAGCTGTTTGCGGCTTGATGACCTGGAAAGCCTCATCCGGGAGAGCGGGGTTCAGTTCGTTGTCGGCCAGCAATTGCACTCCGCGCGAAAAATCCGGCTTCAAGACTTCCAGCGAGAACTCGAACCCCGCGGATTCTTCGGCGGCTATGTCATCAAGCGCTTTTTGAAACGCCAAGCGGTCCAAACTCTTTGTACCGTACGAAAACAGCTCATCGAGTACATCGTTGACTCCGTCCTTTCCGGGTTCTGTTTGCATCTGGGGATTGTTCCTGACTTGCCCTTGAACTGTTATCGTTGGCGTTATCTTCTCCGTTCGAACGATCAGCCGCAGCCCATTGGGCAAGGTCACGTCCGAAGGCAGAGGCTCGGGGCGCGGCTTCTCAAGCGAGAGAAGCTTCGACGCGGCCCATGAAGGCAGTTCAACCGGCTTTTTGGGAGCGGAGGTCAACTGCTCTCCTCCTCCGAAGCCCTGCGCGGATACAGGTCCGCCGGTCGGTTGCGGCTTCAGAACGGCCGTAATGGATTCCTGATCCACTAAATACTTTTTGGCCACTCGATTTACATCTTCAAGCGTAACGCGCTTCATTGCATCCACGTCATCGTCGGGCGACTTGCGCCCCTCCGCCGCCAGCGCTTCCGACCATGCTTCCGCGAGCCCGGGGATTGAGTTCCGGCGAAATTCGACTCTGGCAAGTTCTTTGCGCTTAGCGGCTTCCACGAGTTCCGCGGGCACGCCGTTTGCCGCGTAATCGGACATGATCTTGCGCATCTCCGCGATCACGGGAGCCGCATCTCCTTCCGCTGGCAAAACTGCAGCGCTATAAAGCACACTCGCCTTCGGAAATGTTTCCGCAATACCGAACCCTGTCTCGAGCGCTTTCCCTTGAGGTACAAGCGCATACAGATTTCCGCGCTGGCTCCCTAAAACGTCGCTCAGAATCTGCACGGCCGGAAAATCGGGACTTTCCGTTCCCGCAGAGCGATAGGAAACAAACGTCAATAAGTAGGGAAGGTTGCTATCGAGAGTGAACGACTCCGATTTTACGGGCGGAAGCGTAATTTCTGGACGCAGCGGGAGAGTTTTCCTCTCGATTTTTCCGTACAACTCCTTGACTGTAGCCAATACGGCGATGGGATCGACATTTCCCGTGATCACCAAAATAGCGTTGTTGGGCGCGTACCACTTTTTATAAAAGTCTTTGAGCATCGCGCCGGTCGTTGCCTCGAAAGAGTCGTGAGTCCCCAACGCGTCATGGCTATACACGGTTCCGGAGAACATGTCCTCGTTCAAACGCGTGATGAACTTATAGGTAGGATTCGAGAGGTCGCGCGCCACTTCCTGCTCGATGGCGCCTTTTTCTGTCGCCCACTCCGATTGAGAGTCATCCACGTCCTGCATGCAAGCCGCGTCGAGTCGCAGCGCGATGTCTAGATCGGAAGCAGGGACTGTCTCGAAGTACTGCGTGATGTTCTGTTGCGTGTCGGCATTGCCGGACCCTCCGAGCTGGGCATAAATAGCGGCCATCTGATCGGCGTTTACGCCAGCGCATCCCCGGAAGGCCATGTGTTCCTGCGCATGAGCCATCCCTGGAAAGCCTGGAGGCGTTTCGTTGCCGCCCACCAGATAGTTCTGCTCAACGGTAACCACCGGAGCGAGCGGGTCCCGTATGATGACGACTCTTAGCCCATTTTCCAGGGTGGCTCTTGTGACGTCGGAGGCCGCCGTGGGTTTCTCTTGTCCCGAGATCAAAGACCCGCCGATCAGGACAACTGCGCAAATGCAAAGTGAACGGAGCAATGTGATTCCCCTTTTTCAGATGGTTAACTAGTGTACGCCAGAAACTGCGTGAGCCATCGGCGCGAGAATAACCGACGCCGACGATTCTTAGATGCTCTGAAGCCCGAGAACGACTGCCGGCGCCCGCGTCGAGCGACGAAGGCCGGAACTCCGGCGAAAGTCTGGATGAGAAGCCTATGGAAATCCCACGAACTGCCGCTTCGCACTTTGCTTCGTGTGCTGAGCACGGACTTCCACTTCCGCGCGGCAATGGCGCAGCACTTCGTCCGTGTTACGGACGGATTTGCCATCCAAATTATCCGCATCTTCGGGGAGGAGATCGATAATATGCCCAAACTCATGCAAAAGCGTAGTCACCTGAGCGGGCAGCGTATCGCCGCGATAAGATCCAACTGTAAGCAGGCGCGTGCCATCCGTGTAGACTGGACCGCCCTCCGGCAGTATTTTTAGCACGTTTCCCTGCGGCCGGTAGAACGCGCCATTTACATTGATCGTTATCGTCGTGTGAGCTCCCCCGTCCTGGATCGCCCGTGCCACGTAGGGCTGCCGCCTGACTACGAGCGATTCTCTGTTCATCGACTCGAAAATATCCTCCGGACCATGTAGGTCGAGCGCAAAACTGAGTGACTGGAAGGTAGCCGCGGGAGTCGCTTCCTTTGCTTCAAACCATTCGGTGCAAACATTCTCGGAACGAAGTATCTCCAAAACCTCCTCACGAGCCCGCGCAATTTTCAGACCGGCCTTGCCTAGTGCCGATAGTTCCCCCGGAACAGTATCATCGGCCTCGTTGCACGGAAATGGGTGTGGAACGCCCGAGCCCCCAGTAACTTTCAGAATGCAAGGATTGTCAGGGAGGACCCGCGTCGGGGCGGAGAGAGTCGCGTCCAGACACACTCCCTCGTGCGGTCCAGTAACGTTCGAATCACCAGCGATTCCATCGATTGTAGGCGGCGATCCGATCCCGTCGGTATGTCGCCAGGCGGGAAGTGAATTCAAGGAAGACACCTCGCATTTCGCCACCCATACTCCCGAACCCATTCGGTTGCTGGGCATTCGGGAGGTATTGAAAAAAGCTGCGCTTTGCGGATAGGTGGGTATGCTGCCAATCAAACCGATAGCCAGAGCGAGAAAACCAACCCTTGAAATAGGGTAAGCGGCCAACATTGCTTCCTCCCCTGCCCCGACTGCACAACCACCACAGCCCGTTTGCAGGGGAGCTTCCTCGGGTGGCCACCAACCCGATCGAGCTGAGCAGACGGTTCAATCGTTTTACCGGGGCTAACAGGAAGACGAGAACTTCCGGCCGAAGTCACCTCAAATGTTTCTGGAGTTTTCTTGAATTAGAAATAGGCGAGGATGAGTTTGTAGTCTTTAGATAATTCTCTTTTGTTCGGCCGCTCTAAGGCAGGGTATACATGCCGCTCAGCCGCCGTAGAGGTCAGACTTTCTTGGTTTCTTCCACCTCTTTCCCTTTGGCAGACCATGCTTTTTCGGAAACGTGATAGGGCGACGAAACCGTAAATATGCGCTCGTTCCCCTTGACCAGCAGAGTCCACTCTAGCAGCCGTCCGCGCTGATTATGCAGAAAGTATTCGTACCAATGATCCTCGACCAATTCGGGAATCACGACCACAATCCGCCGCTCCGGATGTTTTTCCGAGAGCTCCAGAATGTATTGCACTACCGGCACAATGATGAAACGGTAGGGCGAGGGCAGAATCACAAACTTCGGCGGTTCGCATCCAGCTTCGCGGAAAGGCCGCTCGACGTAACGCTCCCAGTCGTCACGCAACAATTCGGAATGCTCGCCTGGCTCGACGTGAACGGCGATAATTTCTGGCGAAATCCGCGACGCGAATTCCAGCGCCTGTTTGCAAATGATGCTCCAGCGATCGATTGGCACAACAACGATGGGAGGCCGTCCGTGGTTCGCGGGAGAGACCGGTTCGCTGATGGTGGTAGCAAGCAGGACCTGATGGTAGTGACGCCGCACTCTGCGGAAGAAAAACATTAGCAGAGGAATGAAAATCAGCGTGATCCAGGCGCCCTCGGCGAATTTCGCGACCAGCACGACAATAACGGTAATCGCCGTAACAGACCCACCGAGTCCATTGACCAGCGCGCTCTTGACCCAGTGCGGCCCACGCTTTTTTCGCCAATGCATCACCATGCCAAACTGCGACAAGGTAAACGCCAGAAACGCCCCTACGGCATACAAAGGAATCAGATTGTCGGTGATTCCGCCAAAAGCGATCAGCAAAACAGCCGTCAAAACGGCCAAAACTACAATCCCATATGTGTAAACCAGGCGCCGCCCGCGATACCCGAAAGCATGTGGCAAATAATTGTTCGAAGCGATGGCTTTGCAAAGCCGGGGAAAATCAGCGAAGGCCGTATTAGCCGAAAGCGAAAGCACCAATAAAATCGAAGCAATCGTCAGGTAATAAAAAATCCCCCTGCCAAACACTGCCCCAATCAGCATCGAAAGCAAGCTCTGATAACCAGGCTTCCCCGGGTCGGTAGCTGCAATGCCATAAACCTTTACAAGATAAGAAATTCCCGCCAACAGCACGGCTAAAAGAAAAATAATGATTGTCAAAGTGCGTTGCGCGTTCTTCACTGCGGGCTCGCGAAACGCTTTCACGCCATTGCTAACGGCTTCGACACCGGTCAACGCCGTACACCCGCTCGAAAACACTTTCAAAAGTAGCCAGAAACTCACGGCTTCCGTCATAGCCGGAGGTGGCGGCAGAGGGGCCGTCGGCAGAGGGTGCCCACCGCTGAGCAGCGCACGCACCAAGCCGCCACCGATGGTGATCAAGAGAGTCCCAACGAAGAAATACGTGGGGACCATGAATATGACTCCGGCCTCCCGCACTCCCCGCAGATTGATCACGGTAATGATGAAAAGAATCCCCACGCAAATCGCCACAGTGTGTGGCAAGAACGAAGGAACGGCCGAAACCAGCGCCCCAACGCCCGCGGAAATGCCTACCGCGGCTGTGAGGATGTAATCAGTCAACAAAGCGGCCGCCGCCAGCAAGCTCGGAAACGCCCCGAGGTTGTAGCGTGCCACGGTATACGAGCCGCCGCCCGATGGATAAGCCGCAATCGTCTGCCGGTAAGAAAAATAAACGATAATCAAAAGCGTGATGATGGCCGCGCTGATCGGAACAATGTACCGCACGCCCAAAAGCCCCAGCGGAATGAGCAAGTAAAGCGCCGCCTCCGGGCCATACGCTGCGGAACTCAGTCCATCCAAACCAAAAATGGGAATGCCTTGCGCAGGGCCGATTTGTTCAGCGCGCTCGTCGGTGGTTTTGATGGGCTTGCCAACGAGTAGGTCGAGGATATTCATGTGCGGCTCGGCGTAGTCCTGCGCTGATTTTCGGCCAGTCCATTTGCAATGAGAAAGGGAGGAATGTCAACCGTTACGAGTGGTGAGCGGCAGGTGTAGGAGTAGCGTGCAAAGACTCCTTTCAACTGTCGACCTCCTTGGAAGCTGCCGTGAGCGCAGCCAAGGAACTTGCAAGGTGAGTTGTTCTCACACATGCTACAGCGGCCTTGTTTCATAGGCATGACGAGAATAATTCCTCGAGGGCGGAAGCTTCGAAAGCACGGACTGCGATAGACGGATGCCGGAAATAAAACCAACCGACAAACCACCTGACAAAACACGTGCGTTAAGCCCGAAAGGCGGCGGGAAATCCAGCCTTTTACGTCAAACCTTTGCGATTTTGGGGCCGGGAGTCATCACGGGAGCTGCGGACGATGATCCGTCAGGAATCTCGACGTATTCAGTGGCTGGGGCGGCCTACGGATACGCCACGCTGTGGATCGCGTTGCTCACGTTTCCTCTCATGTCCGCGGTGCAGCTCATGTGCGCGCGGCTGGGCATAGTTACGGGGCAAGGGCTGGCCGCCGCGGTGCGCGACAACTATCCGAGATGGGTGCTTTGGGGAGCATGCTCGATTCTTGTGGTGGCGAACGTCATCAACATCGGAGCCGATCTCGGCGGAATGGCGGAAGCGACACAGCTCATAACGGGGATCCGGCCGCTTGTGTGGATCCCCTTCTATGCGTTG
>DATEWL010000551.1:0-2824 GCA_035258025.1 Candidatus Acidiferrum sp.
AGAGCATTGGGTGCTTCAGCCCCAAGGTCCACAATACGAAGATAAGGCAGACCGCCTTCACGCTCAGTCAGAATGATATGTGTTCGAAATACGTCCAGCCCGGCGAGCATTACATCCGCACGATTCGGAACGATCTCCCGCCATTTTGCGCGCTGCGGATCCGTCACGGGTGCGCATACGAGCCGAAACGTCCGGCCTCTAGAGTTGGTACGGATGAAGAAGTAGCCGCCTGTGTCATTCGGATTCGCCATGCGTGCTTCTCGCGTGAGCGGATTCGGATGATGGTCCACGTAATACTCGTGGTCCGCCTCGCGCGCTGCGATTATGCGAAACTCGCCGTTCGGCAGCGCCGCAGGCAGAAAGCGCACCTCACTCGTCGTGTGGCTCGCAATCACGAGCAAAAGAAAGGCCCCGCTACGTGTTCGCTCGATTTCGATACGAAAACGCTCGTCGGTCTCTTCATAAATCAGCGCGTCCGGCTCCGCTGACCCGGCCAAGTGGCGATAGAGCCGGTGAGCGCGCTTCGTCGTCAGGTCTTCAACGGTATAGAAAACCGTGCGATTGTCCGCCGCCCATGCCGCGCTGGTCACGCGCTCCATCGCTTCAGGGAAATCCCGGCCGCTCCACAGATTCTTAATGTGCAGCGTGTATTGCCGGAATCCAGTGGTGTCCAGCGCGTAGGCGAGAAGCTGATTGTCATTGCTAACATCGAAAGCGCCGAGTCCGAGAAATGAGTGGCCCTGCGCCAAACGATTCAAGTCCAAAAGCATTTCGTCCAGCGAGCCATCAGTATCGACGCGCCGGCAATGCACTGGATACTGCTTACCCTCCTCAGTGCACGTAAAATAAAGAAAGCCGCGCAAGCGGTAGGGAACGGATAAATCCGTCTGAAGTATCCGGCCGAGCATCTCCTGGTAAAGCGCTTCCTGGAAAGATTCCGTAGGCCGCAGGATTGCGTCGGTGTAGGCGTTTTCCGCCTCGAGATAAGCGATGACCTCTGGGTTCTCTTTTTGGCGCAGCCAAGCGTAGTGATCAATCCGTCGGTCGCCGTGCACAATAGTCTCGACCGGCTCGCGGCGCGCGAGCGGCGGGGCAAGCGGAGTACTGTTTGCCGTCTCCTTCGAAAATGCTGGTGCTTCTGCTTTGGCGTCTGGGTTCATGAGTCTCTTGATCTGGTGCGCTCGGCGGCGCGGGCGCCGGGCTTTGGGCCGGATTTAGCCGGGTCATGCTGAGCAACGGTGAAATACGTTCGTCCGCTATACTAACGGAAGTCCGCGGCGGGACAAAGCCGCGCCGCCTACCGGCGAGGATGGAGATGGCGAAGGAAATCGAAATCAAACTGAGAATCCGCGATCCAAAGGCGTTAAGGCGTACATTGAAGCGCTTGGGCGTACGCTCGGTGGGAGCCGGATCAGGTCGCGTGCATGAATGGAACGTCATTTTCGACACGCCCGACGGCGGCCTCGCCAAACACGGCCAACTGCTCCGCATTCGAATCGAAACGCACGAAGCCAAATTGAAGAAGGCTAAGGGCTCGCCCGCCAAGCGCATTCTGCTGACCTTCAAGAGGCCGATCGTCGCGGGCTCGGCGCCTTCCGCGAGCGCCCAAGAGAACCACCGCCACAAAGTACGCGAAGAGATTGAGGTTGAAGTAGCCGATGACACAGTCCTAGCCAGAATCTTCGAAGGGCTGGGAATGCGCGGCTGGTTCCGCTATGAAAAATATCGCACGACATTTCGTCTGCCTGACGCGTCCAGATGGGCGAAGGGCTTGCTTATCGAACTGGATGAGACCCCCATCGGAACGTTTGTCGAACTCGAAGGGCCTCCAGCGGCGATCGACCGCGCCGCGCTGGAGCTTGGCCACTCCCGGCGGGACTTCATCTTGAAGAGTTATCTCGCTCTGTACGTGGAAGAATGCCGCAGACTCGGGCAAGAACCTCGAGACATGCTCTTTGCAGCTAAGAAATAGCAGCCGCAAAAGGAAAATTCAAGAAAATCACTTACAAAGTCATTCTTTGCTTGACTTTGAAACAAGCCCGGCTTATCACTGCACTTGCAACTGCGAAACGGCACTTCAATTGCTCCATGAGGCTGTCGATATAAGTAATAGGTAAAGCCGACGCATGGCTGACATGTTGTTTAGGGTGAATTCTCTTCGATGAGTACGTCCAACGAACTGGAACCTGGCCCTAGTCGCTTCTACAAGAGGCGGTTTGTGAGGGTAAGGCTTGGGATGGGCGATTGGGCAGCGTCGCGCGAGGCACAGCACCTCCCGCAGGCAGTAGGGTGGGGAGGGTTCACGTCTGGCTAACGGTAAGTCCATTTTTATTAGGCACTTGCCCGCAGCCGAAGTCATTTCGGTATGCGGGCTTTTTTGTTGATGCCTGCCGGGTAGAAAAGCTGTCCGGGCGCCCCCTGGCGAGTTTGGGCCCGAAGGGCGACGGCTAGGGAAGAGGTTGTGCGATGGAAATCTACGCTACAGAATTGATGGGCGCGCAAGCCTACGACGCGCAGGGCAACTTCGTGGGCCGCGTGCGCGAATTCTTTATCGAGCCCTCCCAAGTGACCAACCGGCTGTCGCATTTCCTGATCTCGCGCGGCCGATTCCAACCGCTGCTGGCCCGGCATGATCAGGTAGCCACTTTTGCACCGGGTACGATGCGCCTGAACGTCAGCGAGCGCGCCCTGCAGCTTTATGAACCGAACGAATCGTTGCTGGCGGTGCGCAAGGATTTGATGGACCAGCAGATCATCGACACGCGAGGACGCAAAGTCGTTCGCGTAAACGACGTGGATTTGACGGAATTCAAGACCAATGGAA
>DATEWL010000552.1:0-4058 GCA_035258025.1 Candidatus Acidiferrum sp.
TGGCCAGAAATGACCTCCAACTGCTGAATCGAGCCGTCCTTGGAAATGATGGCGTGAAGGCGAACCGTGCCCGAAATGCGGGTCTGGCGCGCGAGCGGCGGATATTGCGGCTGAACACGATTCAAGATGCGCGCGGCCTGAACGTTGCCGCCCACCTTGATCGGGCCGGTCTGGTGGGGCTTGGGAGGAGGCGGTGCTCCACCCATGCCACCGATAACGCCACCGAGCACGCCGCCCATGGAACCACCAGCGACACCGCCGGGAACGCCACCGGTCATGCCGACCGAACTCATGTCAGGTTCAGCATCCTCTTTAATAATTTTGACTTCCTTGGGGATGACCTTGGGGGCCATAAGCTTGCCCGCATCCATCAAATGCGCCTGCGGCTTGACGTGAACAATCTGAGCAGGCGCGGGCGGAGGAGGCGGTGGCGGAGGAGGCGGCGGAGCAGTAAGCATCGTCGCCATCATGGTCTTGGGAAGCGCCTCGGTGTAGATCAAAGGGATCAGGATCAAGATGACCAGGAAGCCGACCTGAAACAGCATTGAGACCAGGACGGTCCACGGCTTGTTGGTCTTCTTCGGATTCGGACTGGAAATCACCATTTCTTCAAACATGGGTCCTACCTCCTCCCAACGGGAGCCAAACGTCCGGAGACGTTTTCGCTACCGCGGGTTTTGTTGCCGGCTGCGGGTCCGGTGCTTGCCGCCACGCCACGGCCGCGCCAATGATTCCAGGCGACGACGAGCGGGGCAGCGATACCAAAACTGGAGTACGTTCCTACCACAATCCCCACCACCAGGGCAAAGGAGAAAGCACGAAGCACCTGGCCGCCCATCAGGAACAGGACGAGCACGGTGAGGAAGGTCAATCCACTAGTTAGTATCGTTCGGGAAAGAGTCTGGTTGATGGATTTGTTCACGACGTCCGGAAAAGGCTCCCGGCGCAGCAAGCGGTTGTTCTCCCGGATGCGATCGAAGATGACGATAGTATCGTTCATCGAATATCCAACCAATGTGAGAAGCGCCGCGATAACCGTCAGCGAAATCTCGAAATGTAGCAGCGAAAAAAAGCCCAGCGTGATCAAAACGTCGTGAAACACCGCAAGGACCGCGGCTGCCCCGTAGACCAACTCGAATCGGAAGGCAATATATACCAGCATGCCCCCTAAAGCATAGAGGGTAACAATGATTGCCTGGCGTCGAAGCTCGGCTCCGACTTTGGGGCCGACAATCTCCACGCCGCGAATCGCGAAGGGGCCTAAAGCGTAGCCATCCTTCACCGCGGAAAGAACCCCGGGCGTAACGCCATCGGTCTTCGAGAGTTCGTCGAAATTCGTGAGTACGCCATTGCTGTTCTTGTCGCGATAATCAAGAATCTTTTTTGCAAGCTGCTGATAGCGGTCGCCGGCGTTCGTCGAGAGCAGCAACGGATCGCGTTGTGTCAGGAAAGTGGTCAGGGAGGGAAGGCTGGCGGAATTGAAATCAGGCTTGGAAGAATTGTTAGATCCGTAGATCGCATTCAGCGCACTGATGACCTGAGTCTTGCTGGCGTCACCGGCTTCGTCGCCCTGGTTCTTCTGCTCGACGAAGATCAGCACTTCATTCGAATTCGGGGTAGCGATGTCACTGACTGTCTGGATTTCACTATTGCCCAGGCCTTGCGCCGTTAAGCCCGCGCGGATCTTGTCGATATTCGGAGGCTGGGCGAACCGCACGTCCACGTTTGTGCCGCCTTTGAAATCGATGCTGTAGCGAAGGCCGCCGTGCAGAAAGATGGAAGTCCAGCCGGCAATGAGCAAAATGCCGCTAAGCGCATAGAAATACTTGGCTTTGCCCATCCAGTCGATATTGGGCTCTTTGAATAACTCGATCATGCGGCTTTTACTTCCCTTCTTTAGACTCCACCTTGGGTGGAATAGTTCCCACTGCCTCCCTAGGCAGCTTGGGGGAGACTGCCGGAAATTGCTATCACTCTATCGTTTCGCTTCAACAAGTCTTTGGCCCTATGCGTCCTAGTACGGCCTAAATACTCAATTCGCTCTGGCGATCCATCTTGGCCAGGTGATACTGAAAAATCGTCTTGGATACGTAGATAGCCGTGAACACATTGGCGATCAAACCGATCGTCAGGGTGATGGCAAACCCCTTAATCGGCCCCGTCCCGAACAGAAACAGAAAGAAAGCGGACACCACGGTCGTAACGTGCGTATCGATAATGGTCAGGAAGGCTTTGTCGAAACCCGCCTGAACTGCTGAAGCCGGAGACTTGCCGTTGCGCAATTCCTCGCGAATGCGCTCAAAGACAAGGACGTTGGAATCGACACCCATGCCGATGGTCAGGATCACACCAGCGATGCCGGGCAGTGTCAGGACAGCGCCAAAGAAAGCCAGCGCTGCAAGCAGGATCACCAAATTCAGGATAAGCGCGAGAACTGCGTTGCCGCCCGAAAGCCGGTAATAGAACAGCATGAAAATCATCACGACGAGCAAGCTCAGAACGGAAGCTTGCACCCCATGGCGAATGGAATCCGCTCCGAGGGACGGACCAACGGTGCGCTCCTCGAGATACTTAATCGATGCCGGGAGCGCCCCGGCGCGCAGCACCAACGCCAGGTCGTGCGCGGAATCCTGGCTGAAATTGCCTTCGATCAGGCCCGAATCATCGATACGTCCATTGATGGTCGGAGCGGAATAGACTCGATGTTCGAGCACGATAGCCATCTGCCGCCCAAGATTCTGCTGCGTGAAGGGGCCAAAACGGCGGGCCGCATCGGCGGAAAGTGTAAAGTCCACCACCCATTGGCCAGGATTGTTGGAGTTGCGATTTTCCGTGGCGCTGCGGAGATCGCGGCCCGTGACTACGGCCGCGCGGGTCAAGATGTACCACCCTTCGCCAGCTGGCGGAGCCCCCGCAGCCGTGCGCGTATCAGGACGACCGGGCACAAGTTCCGTGCCAGCGGGCAAAAGTCCGCCGTGCTTGCTCAGCGCCTCAACTTCCGAACTATAGACAACGGGATCTTCCACTAGTTTCAACTCCAGCTGGCCGCCGGCTTGAATCACCGCCTTCGCACGCGAGGGATCGCCTTCACCAGGGAGTTGCACCAGAATTTCATTGCTGTTATGGCCGCCGCGAAGCTGAATCGTGGGCTCTGTCAGACCAAGAGCATTGATGCGCCGCTCGATGGTTTCAAGCGTCTGCGTCATGGTCGTTTCTTGAATCTGCGCGATGGCAGCGCCGCGCAGTGTAAGTGTGTAACCGGAAGGATCGCCAGCCGCCGGGGACATGTCCCAAAAATTAGCGAATTGCGCGTTCACGTAGTCGCGAAATTCCGAAAGCCGCGCGGGATCCACGCCGCGCACCAGAATGTGCGTGTCGTCCACGCGGCGCACTTCATCGTAGCGAATGTTTTTGCTGCGCAGCCATGTCGTGATGCGCTCGACCATCTGGTCGGTCTCTTGCGCGACGGCTTCCTGCACTTGCACTTGCAGGACGAGGTGCGTGCCACCCTGCAGATCGAGACCGAGCTTGATTTGATGAGAGAAATTATCTTTTAACTGTGTCACGGACGTGGGAAACGTGGGCAGTCCCACGAGGCCGTAGATGCAGCCGAAAACGACGAGAACGATGAAAACGATTTTCCACTTCAGATTGGGGTTCATGGTCAGAGAGTTGAGCGCACGCCCTGGCCGCTGGCGGGGTTATTTCGCATCTTCCGATGCCTCCACCTGCGCAATCGCCGAGCGCGCGATGCGTATTTTTACCTGGTCGGCGATTTTGAGGATGACTGTGTCGCCGTCAATGCCATTGATGGTGCCGTAGATACCGCTGTTGGTGACCACTTTGTCGCCGGATTTGAGCGCGGCGATCATCGCCTGCATTTTTTTGCGTTGCCGCTGTTGCGGAAGAATGAGCATTACGTAGAAGATGGCCATCACCACGACCATCATTACGAGGGGATTGCCGAGGAGGCTAGCCGGACCGGAAGCCTGGAAAAAAATCGCCGCCATGATCGTCAAGAGCTGCATCGTTCCTTTCACCAATTTCGAGCCGTCCCG
>DATEWL010000553.1:0-3113 GCA_035258025.1 Candidatus Acidiferrum sp.
GGACATCACGTTGAGCACCTGGAACTCCGGGGGATAGTTGTGATATCGGCGCGGCATGCCGAGATAGCCAAGAATGAACTGCGGGAAGAAGGTCAGGTTGAATCCCACAAACAAAAGCACCGCGGCAACCCGCGCCAAAAACTCCGGATAAAGCTTTCCGGTGATCTTCGGCCACCAGAAATGCAATCCGCCGACATAGCCCATCACCGCGCCACCGACCATGATGTAGTGGAAGTGCGCGACGACGAAGTAGGTGTCGTGAATGTGAATATCAAGGCCCAGGCAGGCCAGGAACAACCCGGTCAGGCCGCCGATCAAGAACAAGCCGATGAAGCCGAGGGCATAAAGCATCGGCGTGTCGTAGGAGATGGAACCCTTATAAAGGGTGGAAGTCCAGTTGAAGACCTTGACCGCGGAGGGAATAGCCACCAGATAGCTAAGAAGCGAGAAAGCCAGCGCGGCGTAGGTGGACTCTCCCGTAAGAAACATGTGGTGCGCCCAGACAAAGAAACCGATGACGGCAATGGCGATGCTCGATGCCGCGATGAACGTGTAACCAAAAATAGGTTTGCGCGCGAAGGTGGGAATAATTTCACTGATTACACCCATGGCCGGGAGAATCATGATGTACACGGCAGGATGCGAGTAAAACCAGAAGAGGTGCTGAAAGAGAATGGGATCGCCGCCAAGAGCGGGATTGAAGAAGCCAAGGTGGAACATGCGCTCGAGGCCCACCAGGAGAAGCGTGATGGCGATGACCGGAGTTCCGAGGATAAAGATGATGCTGGTGGAGTACTGAGCCCAGACAAACAGCGGCAGCCGGAACCAGGTCATGCCCGGAGCGCGCATGGTGTGGATGGTGACAACGAAATTCAAGCCGGTCAGGATGGAAGAAAAACCGTTGATGAAGATTCCGAGGACGGCTGGCGTCACGGCAGAATTCGAGTAGACACTGCTGAGCGGCGTGTAAAAGGTCCAACCGGTATCTAGACCGCCGGTGGCGAAGGAATAGAGGACGAAACAACCGCCGGTGATGTAGACGTACCAGCTCAAAAGGTTGAGCTTGGGAAAGGCGACGTCTTTCGCGCCAATCATCAACGGGATGAGAAAGTTCCCAAGGACGGCGGGAATAGAAGGAATCAGAAAAAAGAAAATCATCGCCACGCCGTGCATGGTAAAGAGCTTGTTGTAAGTCTCGGGTGTAACCAGGTAACCCGCTGGGGTAAGCAGGTGAATGCGAATCATGGTGGCGAAAATGCCGCCGATGAAAAAGAAAAAAGTGACCGAAGCGAGATAGAGCAGCGCGATGCGCTTATGGTCGGTAGTCAGCAGCCAGGAGCGGAGGCCGTAAGTGGCATTGAGATAGTGCTCTTCCGGCAATTGATAACCGGGCGGCTTTGGTGGTGTCGTGCTCATTGTGGTGCTCATAGCCTATTTCTTCCCCGGTGCGATCACGCCTGCACCCGTCGCAGGCACTGGCTGCGATTGCAGCGACTTGATGTAGGCGGTCAGACTCAAAATCTGTTCCTCGGTCAACTGCCCTTGAAACGAAGGCATTAGCGGCTGATAACCAGCGACGATTTTCGCGTTCGAAAACAGAATGGATTCGCGAATATAAGCTTCGTCGGCGGCGACAGTCGATCCATCGGCCAAGCGAACCGCGCCGCCATAAACTCCATTGAGCGAAGGCGCGCGGCCGGTGCCATTGCCGAGATGGCAGGTGCTGCACGCTTTTTCAGCGAACAGTTTTTCCCCAGCGACGACCGGATCGACGTTTTCGCCAGTAGAGCCGGAAAGCCACGCAGCGTAACCGGAAGGTTCCATGACGGTGACCCAGCCGCCCATCACAGCGTGGTCTGTGCCGCAGTACTGCGAACAAAAGAATTGATAGCGGCCCGCTTTCGTGGGACGGAACCACATGGTGTTGTAATGGCCCGGCACAACGTCCATCTTCACGCGGAATGCGGGAACGAAAAAGTCGTGGATGACGTCCTCGCTGGCGAGTACCAACTTGACGCTGCGTCCGACGGGAACATGGAGTTCGTTGATCTCTCTGCGGCCGTTGGGCTGCTGAATTTTCCACATCCATTGCTTGCCGATCACATAGATGTCCAGAGTGTCTTGGGGCGCGTGGCGGAAATCGACATAGACGACAGCTCCCCAGCCAAACATCGCTAAGGACAGAATCGCGGGAACCACGATCCACATGACTTCCAGGCGCATGTCGCCGTGAATCGGGACGCCGATTTCGTTCTTGCTCTTGCGATGGAATTTGAAGAAGAAAATCACGATCGCCGCGGTGATCGCAGCAGAGAAGAAGACGGACACAAGGATCAGGAACGTCATCAGCGAGTCCACGCTGGGAGCGAAGTTGGAAGCCTGATCCGGATAAAATGGCAGTTGCGACTGCACGGCTTAGTGGGCTCCTTGGAATTTCGTTCGCGCGGCGGCGATATCGCGCCGGCGGAAAATCAGCATCCCTGCGACCAGCCCCAAAATCGTCAGCACTCCGCCCAAACGGATAATCTTTAGAATGGAAGCGCTATACCGGGCCGACGTTGGATCGTATTGGTAGCAAAAAAGCAAAGCGCGGTCGACGGGCGTGCCAATCTTGCCCTCGGAGGCGTCCACAAGGCCGAGGCGCACGTCGCGCGAAGGATACTCGACGCCATAAAAATAGCGAGATATGCGGCCATCCGGCGTCAGCAGCATGATGCCGCTGGCGTGCGCAAAAAGATTGGACTTCTGGTCGAACGAATAGCGGAAGTTGGCGCCTTTCGTAAGCGCATCGATGGAGGCTTTCGACCCAGTTAGGAAATGCCAGCCGCTGGCCGTCTCGGGGCGCCGGAAATGCGTCATGGCTGATTCTTTTTTCTGGGCCGCCATGTCTGGACTTTCGCGCGGATCGAAGCTGACGAAGACCACTTCGTAGTCCCGGCCGGGATTAAACGAAAGCATGCGCAGACTGCCCACAACTCCCTGCTCGGTCTGATTGCAGAGCATGGGACAATCGTAATAGACGAGAGCGAGGAGAACCGGCTTCTGCGTGAAATATTCGCGGAGCTTCACGTTGCGGCCGGTCTCGTCGCGGAAAGCGAGATCGAGGGGCAAAT
>DATEWL010000554.1:0-2459 GCA_035258025.1 Candidatus Acidiferrum sp.
GCCATTATCCTAAATACGGGGCGCTTGCCTTTTTTTTCGTTACCGCCTTTTTCATCTTGACAATAAATAGCACCTGTCTTATAGTGTCTCTTAGATAATATTGTGGGCTTTCTCGATACCGTCGGCGTTTCGCTTTTCCGCAATTCATGAACGTGCCCTAAGTCATTCATCTTCAACACCTGCAGAATTGCCGGGCGGCTTGCACCATTGCGGTGCGATTCTTCCCCATTAAACGCTTTAGAATCAGCACATTCAAAAGTGTAGCAAAACAAGCTACTTTATCTACTTTAGAATCAGCGCCTATGCAAAAAGCCGGGGGAGCCTCTTCCGAAAACCTGCGCGCCTGCCAGCCACGATTCAGCACAGCCTGGCCAGGAATCTGTCTCCTCTGTGGCGCTCTTCTTCTACACTTTGTCAGATGCGACCCGCCTTGGTGGACTCGGCTCTGCCTGTGCCAAGTTGCCGGCCGTTTCTGTTAAAAGGCCCGCCTGCAGGTTACAGGAGGTTTGCGTGGGGAGTCCCGAAAACTTTGATCTTCTTGTCATCGGCTGCGGCCCTGCCGGAGAAAAGGCCGGTGCGCAGGCCGCTTACTTCGGTAAGCGTGTCGCGGTCGTCGAGCGCGCCGAGCACATGGGTGGAAGCTGCATCAACACCGGAACGGTTCCCAGTAAAACGCTGCGCGAATCCGCGCTCTACTTTTCGGGACTCAAGCAGCGCGGCCTCTATGGCATCGATTACTCACTCAAAGAAAATCTTACCGTTCACGATTTTATGCACCACGAACGGGAAGTCGTCGAAATGGAGCGCCGCCGCATCCTGAAAAATCTCGAGCTGCACAACATCGAGCTTGTTCGCGGCCAGGCCGCGTTCGAGGACGCGCACACCGTCGCGGTCACTGGTGCAAATGGCGTGCGCCGTCTTCACGGAGAGGTGATCCTCATCTCCACCGGCTCAAAGCCGCATCGCCCTTCCGAAATTGCGTTTGACGACGTCCATACTTTTGATTCGGACACGTTCCTGCAAATGGACCGCATTCCGAAGAGCCTCGCGGTTATCGGCGGCGGCGTTATCGGCTGCGAATACGCGTCCATCTTCATTGCACTGGGAGTCGAAGTCACTCTTGTGGATGGCCGCGATCGCCTGCTGCCGTTTCTCGACGGAGAAATCTCCGACCGCCTCCGCGACCGTCTCACGGCCCTCGGCATGCGGTTCCTATTCAACGAGCGCCCCGTAAAAGTGGAGAATTCTCCCGCCGGCGTGCGTCTTTCGATGAAAAGTGGCAAGACTCTCGAGACCGACGCCGCGCTTTTTGCCGCAGGCCGCCGCGCTGCGATCGATGGTCTCGCCTTGGAAAAAGCCGGCCTCGCCATCAACGACCGCGGCTACATTCCCGTCGATGACAACTACCGTACCTCTGTTCCGAATGTTTATGCCGCTGGCGACGTCATCGGATTTCCCGCGCTCGCCTCTACTTCGATGGAGCAAGGGCGCGTGGCCATTTGCCATGCGTTCGGCTTCAAATACAAGCAGCGCGTCGCGTCCATGCTGCCGATGGGGATTTACACCATTCCCGAAATTTCCGCTGCCGGTGAAACGGAAGAGTCCTGCAAGGAAAAGAAGATCGATTATTGCGTCGGTCGCGCCCTCTACGAGAACAACGCGCGCGGCCACATCATCGGCGACACTGCTGGACTGCTCAAGCTGATTTTCGCGCGCGCCGATCGCACGCTGCTGGGCGTGAGCCTGATCGGTGAAAGCGCCACGGAGCTGATCCACGTCGGCCTGATGATCCTCGACAACGGCCAGTCCATCGACGAGTTCATCGAACAAGTCTTCAACTATCCGACGCTCAGCGAAACTTACAAGTATGCCGCTTACGATGGCCTGGGCAACCTTGCCGGGCACAAACTCCGCGAAGGCTAGCCGCTGCAAGTCTCTTCTGGCATTCTGTATGCTGTGAGCAAAATAAAGCCCGGCCTGTCCATCCTGTCCATCTCTTCCATCGCTGCCGTGCTGATCCTCTTTTCTTGCGGAGGAAGCACCCAGCCTACCTCGCAGGAGCAGCAAGCGCCGCGCGCCTATCTTGGCTTCGATCTCAACATTTTCCCTGGCAAGGACGCGCTTCCAGCTTTGCGAAAAACATTTTCCTTCAGCGGCTACTGGCTCAGTCCTCCTCCTCAAGGGAAAACAAACAACTGGCTCGGCCAGCGCGAACTTCTGCGCTCGCAAGGATTCGGTTTCTTGCTTCTATATCGTGGCCCTTTGAGTCGCGAACTCAAGAACGAAGCGGCGGCAGCGCAGAGGGGAACTCTCGACGCGCGCAACGCGGCTTCCGTCGCAAAGAGCGAAGGCTTTCCAGCGCAAGCGATCATTTTTCTCGATGTTGAAGAAGGCGGCCGCCTGCCTGCAACGTATCATTCCTACGTGCGCGCTTGGACTGCAGAACTCTCACGAGCCGG
>DATEWL010000555.1:0-3615 GCA_035258025.1 Candidatus Acidiferrum sp.
GCCAATGAAGGATCGAAGCGGGTAGCTGAGCGAGAGCAAGCCCGCGAAAAAACAGCGTCGCGCGATGGGCGCGGGTTTCTTTTAACACAGAGGTCACAGAGTCTACGGAGAGTTGGGATGAAAACGATATTGATTGTGGATGATGAGCCGGCGGCGAGATATGGGTTGCGGCGGGCTTTGGAGGCGAAGTACCGGATTGCGGAGGTGGATTCGGCGGAGGCGGCGCGCGCTGCGCTGAACACCGAGCAGCCAGACCTCGTGCTGCTCGATGTGGTGCTGCCAGGGCAGAGCGGGCTTGAATTCTTGCGGTGGATGCGCGAGCAGGGAAGCGAGTTGCCGGTGCTGATGGTTTCGGCGCTGGATACGGCGAAGACCGCGGTGGAGGCGCTGCAGCTTGGGGCGGCGGATTATTTGGTAAAGGGATTCGAATTGGAGGAGTTGCGGCAGCGTGTGGCCAATCTTTTGAAATTGGCGACACTTGAAAAGGAAAATGACTCCTTGCGTAGTCGACTGGCGACGGAGGGGCAGTTTGGGCAGATGATTGGGCGCACCGCGGAGATGCGGCGGGCGTTCGAAATGGCGGATCGCGTGGCGCCCACGGATTCTACCGTCCTCATTCTCGGCGAGAGCGGGACGGGAAAAGATTTGATGGCCCAGGAGATTCACGCCAGGTCGCCCCGAGCGGGGGAGGCGTACGTAGCTGTGAATTGCGCGGCATTGCCGGAGACCTTGATTGAATCGGAATTGTTTGGATATGAGCGCGGGGCGTTTACCGGCGCGGCGCAACAGAAGAAGGGGAAGTTTGAATTGGCGTCGGGCGGGACTTTGTTTTTAGATGAGATTGGGGACATGAATCCGGTCACTCAGGCGAAAGTGCTGCGGGCTCTGGAGAATCGCACGATCGAGCGATTGGGCGGGACGCAGCCGATTCCGGTCCATGTGCGTGTGATCAGCGCGACGCACCGGAATTTGGGGGCGGAGATCCGGACGGGCAAATTTCGCGAGGATTTGTTTTACCGCTTGCGTGTGGTGACAATCGAGTTGCCGCCTTTGCGCGAGCATAAGTCCGACATTCCGGTGCTTGCCGAGGCGTTTTTGCAGATGCACGGAACGCGACTTGGTCGCACGGCACAGATTACGCGCGAGGCGATGGCGACGATCGAACGTTATGACTGGCCGGGAAATGTTCGCGAGTTGAAAAATGCGCTGGAACGGAGCCTCGTTTTGTGTCGTGGGGACGAGATTGGAGTGGAAGACTTGCCGCGGGAAGTGGTGAGCGGGGAGGCCGGGCCACAGAAAAATGCGGACAGCGCTAACGTGAATGGATTTGGGGAAAAAGATTTTCGCGAGGCCAAGCGCAAGTTTGAGGTGGCGTATCTGAGGAAGCAGTTGGAGGATCATCGGTGGAATGTTTCGCGGACCGCAGCGACGATTGGGTTGCACCGGCAGAGCTTGCAGGAAAAATTGCGCGAGTTGGGGATTCGACGGCCGGGACGGGAGCTCGCGGAGGAAGAATGAATCGCCGAACGACAGGATCAGCCATCTCTGCGACGTCAAGTCTTGCGGGATATGTTGTGGCGGGAGGCGGAAGTACACGCTTCGGGCAAGATAAAGCGATGGCGGAACTCGGCGGAAAACCCATGCTCATGAGAATGTGCGGCTTGGTTGCCGACACCGTTGGCTCCGTGAGCGTCGTTGCGCCTCCTTTCCGCTATTTGAATTTCGACGTGTGGATTACCCAAGATCTGTGGCCGGGGCAAGGTCCTTTGGGTGGAATTGTTACAGCATTGCTTGCGACAGATGAAACTGATGGCGGACGCGATTGGAATCTAATCGTGAGCTGCGACATGCCGTTTCTCACTAGGGAGTGGTTAACTTACTTAGTTGGACGCGCGATCGAAAGTTCCGCTCAAGTTGTCGTGCCCAAGTCTGACTATGGCCTTGAGCCGCTCTGTGCTTGCTGGCGAACGGATGGGGTTGCAGAGCTGGAGTCTGCCTTAGAGCAAGGAGTTCGCAAAGTGACGGACGGTATTGCACTGTTGCGCGCGGAAGTTCTTGACGAGCGGGACTGGAAACGATTTGATAGCGCAGGGCGGCTTTTCTGGAACATGAATACGGCGGGGGACTACGAAGAAGCTCGCCGGATTGTGGAAGCCGAACAAACCTAGTGGACGCTGCGAACGACGGCCGCGGGGTTGACGCAGGTAAGGGATAAAGAAACCGGAGAATGGCCGACACAAACGATATTAATCGCGGTGTGGCAGCGATGGGGACGGGTGGAGCGCGCGGACCTTCCGCCGTAGCGGATGCCAAAGCAAGCGGCGGTGCTGTGCCGCAGGCGGAAAACTTTTTCGAGTTTCGCGATGTAAATAAATCATTCGACGACAATTATGTTCTAAAAAACGTCAGCTTCACTGTTAAGCGCGGCGAAACTTGCGTGATCATGGGGCGCAGCGGTGTGGGAAAGTCCGTTTCGCTCAAACACATCATGGGATTCATGAAGGCGGATTCCGGGCGCATCTTTGTGGACGGGGTCGACGTTACGGATTTCAGCGAGCAGGACTTTGAAGAAGTGCGGCGCAAAGTGACGATGGTGTTTCAGTCGGGCGCGCTGTTCGATTCGCTGACGGTCGCGGAGAACATCGCTTTTCCCCTGGAAAAACAGCCAGGACTGGAATACGAGGATATCGACGCCTACGTTGCTAAATTGGCGAAAATGCTGGAAGTCGAAGAGGCCCTCGATAAACTGCCGAGCGAATTATCGACGGGGATGAAGCGCGCGGTAGCCATGGCGCGTGCGTTCGCACAAAATCCCGACGCCATATTATTTGATGAGCCGACCACCATGGTCGACCCCATTATGGCGGGGCACATGGGCGACCTGATCCTGCGGCTGAAGGACGCGTTTCACCGCACATCGATCGTGGTGACGCACGATACGCATCTCGCTAAGAAACTCGCTGACACTGTCGTGTTCTTGCAGGACGGCCGCGTCGGGTTTTTCGGGCCTTGGGATGATTTTGAAAACTCGAAAGATCCCTTCCTCCACAACTTCCGCATGCAGGATGCGTTGATTCCCGCTCTGGACGTGACTCTGTGAGCCAGGCCGCAGGCGGCAGCTCTGCCGATCCTATCAAACAATTGCCGAAGACCATGGGTTTTTGGGACGTGTTGCTTTTCAATATCGCCACGGTTCTCGGACCGCGATGGGTTGCCGCCGCCGCACACAACGGAACATCCTCCATCAGCTTGTGGGTGATCGCAGCGGTCTTTTTCTTCGTTCCATCCGCGATGGTGATCAACGAACTTTCGTCACGTTTTCCGGAAGAAGGCGGTTTGTACGTCTGGACAAAGGAAGCCTTCGGCGATTTTCACGGCTTCGTCGCCGGATGGAACTACTGGGCCTACACCGTTTTCTATTTTCCCGGACTTTTGCTTGCGAGCGCAGCGATGAGCGCGTACATCGTAGGCGAAAACGGCGCGGCTCTCTCGCAAGATCGCGCGTTCTTGCTGTGGGTTTCGGTGGGAATGCTCGTCGTGGCCGTGGGCTTGAACATTATTGGCCTGAACATCGGCAAGTGGCTGCAGAATGCGGGCGGTGTGGCGACGTACTTG
>DATEWL010000556.1:0-2128 GCA_035258025.1 Candidatus Acidiferrum sp.
GGGAAGGCGCTGTCTGATATGCCAGCCTTCCAGCCGTACTGGGGAAAACCCGCCGTACGGAATGCTAGGGGGGACGGTGGAAACGTCGGCATCATTCGAAGCCCGCTACGCGCCACTGTCCTACCCGACTGCGGGGGGCGATCAGCGATGGTCGTCCCTACCGCGACAATTATCCTCGGAGCGCTACTGAGCGTTCACCAGAATGCGTAGTCTCGTAATTGGAGACTGACAGAGTGCAAGAAATTGGGCGGATTAATCCTTGGTTTCTGCGCCGGGCATTACGTTTTTCAACGGCTGCGTGCGCTTGGGTTCGAGTTCGGGATGCGGAAGCGGCTTGCGCGGGAGCATTTGGTCGCGCATGGCAGCGTTGTAAACGAAAGTGGCTTCGACGAGCGCGGCTTGGGCCAGATCTTCCGCTTGCAGGCGTTCGTAGGTGTCCATGTTCGAATGGTGGGTGCGCGAGCCGTAGTCGAGAGGATCCTGGACGAATTGGAATCCGGGGAGGCCGATAGCGTCGAAGGCTTCGTGATCGGTGCCGCCTGTTTCGCGCATCGTTATCGCTGTGACCCCGAGATCTTTTAGCGGCTCGATCCATTGCGCGAAAATCGGGGCGATGGCGGCGTTGCCTTGCAAATAAATGCCGCGGATCTTTCCGCTGCCATTGTCCAGGTTGAAATACGCGGATAGCTTTTGATGGTCGGGCTTGAGCTGGATGGGGCCGGCGGGGTCTCGATCGTACTCGGTGACTACCAGCTGATCCGGCTCGTTGGAACGGGGGACGAAACCAAAGTGCTGCTTCACATAGCCATAGGAGCCGAACTCGCCCTCTTCTTCCCCAGTCCATAGGCCGACGCGAATGGTGCGGCGAGGCTTCACTTGGAGAGCGCTTAAGATACGCATGACTTCCATGGCGACTACGCTGCCCGCGCCATTGTCGGTTGCGCCGGTGGCGGAGGCCCAGGAATCGAGGTGTCCGCCGAGCATGACGACTTCGTCTTTCAGCTTGGGGTCGGTGCCGGGAATTTCGGCGATGGTGTCAAACCCGTGTTCGTGGTCGCTGGTGAATCTCGTGTCGATGTTGAGTTCGATGCTCACGGGGACGCCGGCTTTCAGGAGACGGTAGACGCGGCCATAGTTTTCAATGGCTGTGACGGCGACGGGCAAAGCGTTCGCGTGTTCGCGTTGATAGATGAGCCAGCCGAACCCTGCGCCGGTGTCGTCGAAGATCGTGCCGCCGGAGCCGCCGCCGTTTCTGCCATCGCGGCTGGGGGTGATCACGGCGACGGCTTGTTCGGCGGCGAGGAAATGGCCTATTTTTTCGCGGAAGGCTAAAGTCTTGAGAAAGGATGCCCAGGAAAAGGGCCTATCCAGGTCGGTCGGATAGGTTTCGATACGTTTGAAGTCGGCGTCATCGTCGCGGGTGAAGAGCGGTTTGTCGACGGGCTTCACTTCGCGCATCTCGCCAAAGAAAACGATTTTTCCAGCGAGCTTTCCTTTGTACTTGTCGAAGTCCGCTTCGGTCTTGATGTCCACCCAAACTGCAGGAGCCGTTACCGGTCCTTTTGTAGTTGGCGACCACGGCGCCGCTTGCGCGATGAATACGGCAGCGTCCGGGGAAGTCATGCGCACCCAGGTGTTTAATTGTTGCCAGCCCATGCCGAACTCGCCCCAGTCTTCGAGATGCGCGTTGCTGCAGCCCATGGCGGTGAATTGATCGCGGGTCCATTCGTTGGCGCGCTTTAGGTTTGGGGAACCAGTCAGGCGCGGGCCGATATCATCCATTAGGGCAGACGCGTACTCCATGATGTGCGAGTGGGTGAGAGCTTCCTCTCGAATATTCCCGTACATCGCAAGGTCGAGAGATTCTTTTTCGGGCTGGGGCATTTCATAGGAAGGGTGGGGAGCTTCTTTCGCAGCAGCTTCCTTTTTGTCGTTCTCCGCGGCGAATAAGGAGGCCGCGAGGCCTGCCAGGAGAATCGTGGCTGGGATGAAGATTTTTTGAGGGCGCATGACGTTCCTTTTTTGAAAACGAATCCGAGGAGCATAACAAAGGCGTTGAGATTTACCAAGAATCGCGAGGGCTAGATCCAGACTTAGTCTGGACTCCTGTTCCGCGAGCAGCCAACTG